>CAYTNO010000177.1:0-4990 GCA_964439125.1 uncultured Woeseiaceae bacterium
TATCCGGGCGGCACAGATTTCGACAAGGCAATGGCTGTGGTTGCCGACGAAGTACGGGCAAATGGGGGCAAGCCGTACATCATCCCTGGGGGCGCTTCGAACCCAACCGGTGCACTGGGTTACGTCAATTGTGCGGTTGAATTGTTGCAGCAGTTCGACGATCAGGGGCTCTCCATTGACAACATAGTCACAGCGACCGGCAGCGCCGGCACACAGGCGGGTCTTATCGTCGGTCTGAAAGCAATGCAGAGCGCTATCCCTTTGCTCGGCATTGGAGTCAACGCAGCGAAACAAGAGCAGGAAGAAAAGGTCTTCCAACTGGCGCGCGAGACTGCAGACTGTCTCGGTGTACCTGGAGTTGTCGAACGCGATGACGTCGTTGCCAATTGTAATTATGTTGGCGAAGGTTACGGCGTGCCGACGGCGGCGATGAATGAGGCGGTTCTAATGCTCGCGTCTCTGGAAGGGCTGTTGTTCGACCCGGTTTACAGCGGTAAGGCATTGTCCGGCATGATCGACCTGATTCGCACAGGATATTTCGACAGTTCAGCCAACATCGTGTTTCTGCATACCGGTGGATCAGCCGCTTTGTTCGCCTATTCGGATCAGCTGCAGCTGTGAGCCGCTTTGTAGCGTTATTTCGCGGAATTAATGTTGGCGGCAAACACATTCTGCCGATGCAGGCGCTGCGCGAGATACTGGCTGCATGCGGCTGTGAAGACGTGCACACGTATATCCAGAGCGGTAACGCGATTTTTTCGTCTGCGGTTGCGGCTAGTGAGCTATCAAAAAGTATCAAGCACGCGATCGAAGAGCGTTTCGGCTTTGCGCCACAAGTGTTGTTGTTGACCGTCGACCGATTCATCGCAATTGCGGCGGCCAATCCTCTCACTGATGCGGAGTCGAACCCCAAATGCTTGCACGTATGGTTTCTGACGGAAAAGCCTGGGGCGCCAGATCTCGACGCCCTGGAGGGTCTAAAGGTGGAGTCCGAGCGTTTTTCGCTGCAGGACGATGCGTTTTACCTGTACGCACCTGATGGAATAGCCCGATCCAGGCTTGCCGCGAAAGTCGACAGGCACCTGGGTGTTACAACGACGGCAAGAAACTGGCGTACCGTTTCCAAAATCATTGAGCTGGCAAACGCAAACTAGCGCGTTAGTCGGCGCTACTCGAGGCCGTTCAGCGCCCAGTCGTAATCCCTGAAAGTGAGTTCGTAACCCTCGGTTTTATTTAGCTCTGATTTGAGTGGTTCCGAAGCGACGCTCGCCACATAGTCGATGACACCTCGCTCGGCGGGGCGGCCGCGCCGCGCAAGATCTTGCAGGAAATCCTTGCGAAACCACTTGAAGATCGTGGACAGAATTACCTTGCGGTTCGCATGATCGATTGAGACGTTTCTCGGGTCAGAAACGAACTCCGTTGTCGCTGACGCCAACAACTCCTGCAGCGCCTCACCAGTCGGCAGCGTCGGTCGCAGGACGGGGCAGCTTTCGCTGGCACAGTTCAGGACAAAGTGGATGCGGGCATCCTTGTACTGTTTGCGTATTACATCGTTTTCCACGGACAACAGGCTGTATCTCTTACGGCCGAACTCGAACCGCAGCCGATAAAAGAAGCCCATCCCTTTGACGGCTTCCAAAGGCGCCTTCACGTCGGTCACGCTGCTGATGGGCCAGTTGTCGAGCACGCTCTTGATGACATACGCGTTGTAGCCATACAGCCAGTAAGCGAGTTCATCATCGCTGCTCGGGAATCGCTCCGGCGTATGCTCCGGGCTGAACCGGCTGACTGCCGCAAGGTAAGAATGGAGCAGCGTCATGGCTGCCTCGGAATCGTGCCAGCTCTCATAGTCGACGTTGCCATCCGCATCAACGTAAGTTTGCAGCAAAGTTTCGAAGTAGGTGTGGCTGAAACCGTCCGCCGGAAAATCTGTGGGGATATCTTCCCGTATAGGCACAAAATGAGGGCGGTTAAGCAATGCAAAACCGCCCACCAATAGTGCGATAAGAACCAGTAATGCAATCACGTACTGCAATCTATATCCCATGCGCCAGAAGACACTGTTAACCAAGACCGTGGCCGACCCGTGGATATTACAACGAGTCGCTGTATGATCCGTCGACATGCGGCCAATCATCAGCATCAAAGACCTGACGAAGACCTACGACGGTGGGTTTCAGGCACTTAAAGAGGTCAGTCTCGATATTAATCGGGGCGAGATCTTCGGCCTGTTGGGACCAAATGGCGCAGGCAAGACCACGTTGATCAATATTGTCTGTGGCATCGTCACCAAGACCGCCGGTTCGGTGATGGTTGATGATTTCGACATAGTTGGCGACTACCGGCAGACACGATCGCGCATAGGCCTCGTGCCACAGGAATTGCCGACCGAAACTTTCGAGACACCCTGGAATGCTGCCCGCTTCAGTCGCGGCCTGTTCGGCAAGCCGGAAAACCCGGGCCATATTGAGAAGGTGCTTAAGTCGCTGTCGCTGTGGGAGAAGAAAGACGAGAAGATCATGATGCTGTCGGGCGGCATGAAGCGCCGGGTACTCATTGCGAAGGCTCTGGCGCATGAGCCGGAGATTCTGTTTCTCGACGAGCCAACCGCGGGGGTCGACGTCGAGTTGCGGCAGGATATGTGGAACGTTGTGCAGTCTTTGCGTGAATCCGGTGTAACCGTAATCCTCACTACTCACTATATTGAAGAGGCAGAGCAGCTGGCCGATCGTGTGGGCGTAATTAACGACGGCAAGATTATTCTTGTCGAAGAGAAGGAGCGCCTGATGCGGGAGTTTGGAAAAAAGGAGCTGGTGCTGCATTTGTCCGAATGTCTGACGGCAGTTCCACCAGAACTCCACGATTACCACCTTGAACTCGGTGAGTCCGGTTGCGAACTCACTTATCACTACGACACCAAACAAGATCACACTGGAATTACGGCATTGCTTGCTGCGTTGCATGATGTCGGTGTCAAGTTCAACGACCTGAATACGTCGCAAACCTCTCTCGAGGAAATTTTCGTGGGTCTTGTGAATCAAAAACCATGAACTTCCACGCGATTAAAGCGATTTACCGCACTGAAATGACGCGCATGATGCGTACGGTCGTGCAGAGTATTGTCGCGCCCGTGCTTTCGACGTCGCTTTACTTCGTGATATTCGGCGCTGCGATCGGATCACGCATTACCGAGATCGATGGCATCAGTTACGGCGCGTTCATCGTGCCAGGCCTGATAATGTTGTCCATCATGACGGAGAGCATCTCGAACTCGTCATTCGCGATCTACTTCCCAAAATTCACAGGCACGATTTTCGAACTGCTGTCGGCGCCGATCTCGTTTGTCGAGGTGCTGTTGGGATACGTCGGTGCTGCTGCGACTAAGTCGGTCATCATCGGTTTGATCATCCTGGGTACGGCCAGCTTTTTTGTGACCATCGACATCGCTCACCCGCTAATAATGCTGCTGTTCCTGGTGCTGATATCCGTATCGTTCAGCCTGTTCGGCTTTATCCTCGGCGTCTGGGCGGACGGTTGGGAGAAGCTGACGATTGTTCCGATTCTCGTCATCATGCCGCTGACGTTCCTCGGTGGCACGTTCTACTCGATCAGCATGCTACCGCCGGCCTGGCAGACCATTAGCCTCTTCAACCCGGTCGTCTACCTGATTAGCGGGTTCCGCTGGAGCTTCTACGAGAACTCCGATGTAGCGATAGCTCTTAGCCTTGGTATGGTGATCGGCTTCCTGTTGCTATGCCTCATTACGGTCTGGTGGATATTCAAGTCCGGGTACAAGCTCCGCAGTTAAGCTCTGCTATTCGTGCGCTAGCGAGTATTCGTCTATGACCTGCGAGATTGCTCCCTGGCAGACCCGGCAGAAGTCACTTATCCGGGTGAACATGATGCAGTTCTGCTCCGAACGGTAGTAACCGACAGCTTCATAGTTGGCGCCTTCGAACGCGCCCACAGCATCCCGATGCTCAGCCGCGGCAAATAGCTTGTCGCTGTAGTCCTGCGTGAAATGAAACAACTCGTTCATTTCCGATTCGGGTGCATTATTGGCCCGCATCTCGTTGCGTTTTTTCTGGTAGGCATAAGAATGCTCCTCATATTCCGCCTTTGGCCACGGCGTTGGTATTGGTGTGTGCGGCGCCACCAGGTGTTCCCACTTCAAGGTCTTTGGATCCAACAATGCCGTTACGTTGGGTTCATAAGGCTCTACTATGTTGACGGGGTTTTCGTAGGACACGTCGGATGTATAGTACTCGTCCGCGAGGCCGGCAAAATGATGCCCAAACTCATGTACGAATAAGTACGGTGCCCACTCACTATTGGCCGCGGCCGTGCTAAACAGGCCGTAGATGCCACCGCCACCGTAGGTTTCTGTATTTGTCAAAATTTCGATGAAGTCATACGGGACTGAGGATGCGATGCGTCGCATTGACTTGTTATCGAACGTCAATATGTAGCGTTCGGAACGAAATGCATCGTAGGTCGCTCCGACAGGCGAGTCCCGGTATGTGTTCGTGGAAGGCCTCGATATGCCCGCCTTACTTGCTGCCGGTGCAATTGCCCAAACGTTGAAATCATCCTTGCGCTCCTTGAACGGAGAGGTTGCGAACAGAATGTCCGTCAATTCTTTTGCCTTAGCAATGAATGCGTCGTGTTCTTCGGCCGTGTAGCCATCGCCGAGCAGCAATAGGTCGACTTTCTGCGCGGGATCACCGCTGTTGTGAATGGCAACAACCTCGTCAGCGAACATCGCGGACTCATGGTGATTCATGTAATCACCCGGGTCGATCGCATGACGCCATATTTCCTCGAACACATTGCCGTCCCCGCGCGTCTTCAGGACGACCTCGAAGGGATTGCTCTGTGCAGGAAAACGCATCGACTCGTGGAACGTGCGATTGATCTTTCGTGCTTCACCGGTCGTTTCCCATTCGCCGTAGATGCTGCTGAAGCTTCGCGACCAGGCGACCACACC
>CAYTNO010000178.1:0-4956 GCA_964439125.1 uncultured Woeseiaceae bacterium
GTCAAAGCTGAAGGGCAGGATGCGACGCGCGAGGAGTTGCTGGCCTGGTACGACGGTAAAGTCGCGACCTGGTGTGTGCCGAATGATGTGATATTCGTCGACGAATTGCCGCATACGGCAACAGGTAAGATCAAGAAGATTGAATTGCGTAAGCAATTCGTCGACTATCAGTTTCCCGAATGACGGCTTGCCGTAATATTTCAATCCTGGAGAGAACATGGGTGATCCCCTTCGTCTTTATGGCCTGAAGGCACTGGTAACGAGCGGCTCGAGCGGAATCGGTGAGGCGGTTGCCCGGACGCTTATGAAACATGGTGCGACCGTTCTCGCGGTCGATACTCCGGATAGCGGCGCCGAGCAGCACTTCAAGGCTGTTAAGGGAATAGATGGTTATTCGACTAACCTCACCGATGCAACCCGAATGCCTGCTCTCATCGAGGAGGCTATAGAACGCCTGGGCGGTTTGGACATCCTGATTAACGATTTTCCGCTGCAGCCCGATGCTCCGCTGAAAAACGATGATCCCCAATTGAAGACCTTGCTGCAGTCGAGAGCAGATTTGATTATGTCGATGTGCCGCTCTGCGCTGCCACATGTGAAAAATAGTCCGGCCGGGCGAATTATCAATATTGGCTTTCTACGCAGCGTATTTTCCGCCGAAGGATCTGAGGGTTTTGCCAGATCCACAAACGACCTTGCGGCATTGACCCGCGCGCTCGGTGTTGAAACGGCTGAATACGGAATAACTGCAAACTATGTTCAGCCGGGTGCGGTTATGACGGCAACAAGCCGTGCAGTCTTCAAGAAGAACATGGCGCTACGCGATTTCTGCATAGCAAACTCAGCGGCCAAACGTCTTGGTGAACCGGTCGATATCGCCAAAGTGGTGCTTTTCCTTGCCAGTGACGACGCAGTGTTTGTCAGCGGTACGGGAATCACGGCTGACGGCGGTCGCAGCAGCATCTGACGCGCTATGCACCCGGTTCTCGACGACCTCATAACGCTTCTCAAGCTGGAGCAAATCGAAGACAACATTTTTCGCGGCGACAGCCGTGATATCGGCAGCGCCCAGGTGTTTGGAGGCCAGGTGCTTGGCCAGGCGCTATCGGCGGCGCAGCGCACAGTCGAGGGGCGTGGCGCGCATTCTCTGCACGCCTATTTTTTGCGGCGCGGAGACATGAAGGCACCGATCGTCTACGAAGTGGATCGGGCTCGGGACGGGGGTAGTTTCTCGATGCGACGTGTCGTCGCGATCCAACATGGCAGGCCGATTTTTAATCTTGCAGCGTCGTTCCAAATTGCCGAGCAGGGTCTGGATCACCAGGCGGAGATGCCAGATGTGCCGGGGCCGGAGAGCCTCAAGGATCTTTCAGATGTCGGCACCGAGTTGCTAGAGGTACTACCGCAGAAAATGCGCCGCTTCCTGACGGACAAGCGGCCATTCGACTTTCGCCCGGTCGAGCCGATTAACTTTCTTGAACCAAGAAAACAGGCACCGCTAAAGCACGTTTGGATACGCGCTGTGGCTGCATTGCCCGACGACCAGAACTTGCACAAGAGCCTCCTGGCTTACGTGTCTGATTATGAATTGCTCGGTACGAGTACCCTGCCACATGGTCTGCCGTTTGGCCGGGGGCGAGTGATCATGGCAAGCCTTGATCATGCGCTGTGGTTTCATCGCAAGGTCGAGATCGATAAGTGGCTGCTGTATGCGATGGACAGTCCGAATGCCTCCGCCGCACGTGGATTTGCTCGTGGGCAGATCTTCTCGCAGGACGGGCATCTCGTTGCATCGACTGCGCAAGAAGGGTTGGTGCGAGTCGTCGAAAAAGCGAGAAAGTCAGATAGATCTGATCCGCGCCTGCAAGCGTAAAAAACGCACGCAGCTTAATATTTTCCAGAGAGCAAACGTATGAGTGAAGCTTCAGCGGCTGCGACGGTCGATAGCAGTGAGTCCTTCTTTGGTCATCCCAAAGGGCTGTTTTACCTGGCCTTTACCGAAGCCTGGGAGCGATTCTCCTATTACGGCATGACCGCACTCCTCGTGCTCTACATGGTCAACCAGGTGCTGTTGCCAGGCCATGTCGAGAACATCGCCGGTTTCGCCGCTTTTCGTGCCGGCCTGGAATCCGTTGTTGGGCCGCTATCGCCCCTGGCGCTTGCGTCCCAGATGTTCGGCCTCTACACCGGCTTCGTGTACTTCACACCGGTACTTGGTGGAATAATCGCCGATCGCTGGATAGGGCAGCGCAATGCCGTCGTAATTGGCGCGTTGTTAATGAGCGGCGGCCACATTGCCATGGGCTTCGACCAGTCATTCCTGCTGGCGCTTCTGCTGCTCATTGTCGGTTCCGGTTTCCTGAAGGGAAATATTTCAGCTCAGGTCGGCGCCTTGTATCCGCTGGGAGACGACGCGCGGCGCACCCGCGGCTTTGCGATATTCAGCATGGCGATCAATTTTGGAGCGGTTTGTGGCCCGTTGTTGTGCGGTTTCCTTGCGCAATATTACGGTTGGCACTACGGCTTTGGCGTTGCTGCGATCTTCATGCTCGCCGGGCTCGCGACGTACCTCTCCGGTTATCGCCATTTGCCGGCAAAAGTGAATCGCCGGAAAAAGGAGCAGGACGCCGTGCGACTTTCACCTGCAGACTGGCGTG
This sequence comes from uncultured Woeseiaceae bacterium, assembly GCA_964439125.1. Classification (GTDB taxonomy): domain Bacteria; phylum Pseudomonadota; class Gammaproteobacteria; order Steroidobacterales; family Woeseiaceae; genus UBA1847. The sequence goes on from CAYTNO010000178.1 coordinate 2,658, forward strand.
TTATTCGTGTGCTGATCATCGTCATGCTAATCACCATCTTCCAGTCGGTCAGCTACTACCAGGTCGCCAACGTGTTCATGATTTGGGTGCAGCAGAGTGTCGATCTGACTGTTGGCAACCTGACTATTCCGGTTGCCTGGTATCAGTCGATCGATCCGCTGGTCAGTATCATCGCGGTGCCGCTGTTATTCGGGATCTGGCAACTGCAAGCGAATCGCCGCGGTGAGCCCAGTGAGCTCGGGAAAATCGGCGTTGGTGCATGGCTTGCTGCGACCGCCAACCTGATTCTCGTGGTCGCTATCACGACGTCTGGCGGCGAGGCTATCCATCCCCTGTGGCCTGCACTCTATTGTGCCGGGTTGGGGGTGGCGTTTCTCTACTACTGGCCAACGTTGTTGGCACTTGTGTCGCGTGCTGCGCCTGCCAGGGCAAATGCGACCATGATGGGTATCGCTTTTATGTCTCTGTTCATATCGAACAATCTGATCGGTTGGATAGGCCGCTTCTACGAGCAGATGAGCCCGACGTCGTTCTGGATTATGCATGCCGCAATTGCTGCAACCGGTGGTTTATTAATTATGCTTTTTGGCCGCCGAATCAGCCGAGCGCTCGAAGTTGAGGAAGAACAACCGATGAGACCGTCAGCGATGACGCTTGAGGTGGAGCGCTAATTATCGGCGCGAGGTTTTCTTTTCTGACTGAGCGGCACGAGACCACTCATTCCGGCTCCAGCCAAAACCATCAGGAATGCCGCAATATCGAGGTGCGGTAGCGGCGAATCGCCGAATCCATACATCGCAAGCAGGGCGATGCCGAGACAAACGAGTGCTGCGCCAACGATTTGCCTTCCCGCACCCGGTATCGGCAGGTCGGACGGCCGCGTGCGCCGCTCAAGCGGAGCCAGTAACAGGGCCGCTGGAAGTAATACGACAAAGAGAAACCCGATCCACAAGGGTCGTGTTATCCACCAGTCGAAACTGCCAGGCTCGAGTCCGAGCCCGATACCGCCGGCCAAAAATAACAACGCAACGACAATCACCATGATGGTCAGGTGCCAAAGGTAAAGCGTCATTATCATGCTGTTAATCAGAACTGTCGCGGCCCAAAACCGGAGTCCGGACAATAGACGCCGCATGGGTGCTTCGATCGCCAGTAGCAAACCAAATTGAAAAATACCGAGCGCCAGCAATGTCATTTTCGGTGGCGTCGTGTTGCTCACTTCCCCACTCGGTGATCCGACCATGGCATTAGGGTAGGGTCCCATTTGGGTGAGCAAAATCAACGCAGCTAGCCCCAGTGCTGAGTAAGCAATGAGCTTTGCGGGACTGCCGAGGCGTCCGTCACGCCACGCATAACCCAGGTGATGGACTGAGAGCCAGACCCAGAAATAATTGCTCCAGCCTATCCATTTTAAGTCCGAGCCAAAATAGGCAAGGTCGCCAAGCGCACCGAGAATCGCGAATGCCCAAAGCGATGCGAATCCCCATCGCTGCCATGCGATGTAGGTGGCTGGTGCCAGTGTGACGATCATGATGTAGATCGCCAGGAACCAGGTCGGAATTAATGCGGCGCGAGACGCCAGCTGCAACACTCGCCCGCTAACGCCGGAAAAGTGCAAAATAGCTGCCAGTGCCGCCCAGGCCATTAGCAAAAACAGTGTCGGCGTAACCAGCCGACTTAATCGAGCGGCAAGCCAGCCTGCGTAGTCGGTTCCTCGACGTCGCGCGCTTTGAATTGACACGGCATTTGCGTATCCGCCCACGATGAAAAAAATTGGCATTACCTGGAATATCCAGGTCAGCCATCGGGTATCCGGCTGTATTTCCATGAGAGCGGCGGGAGAGAGCGAGCCGTCATGGTAATAAAGCGCTGCGACCAGCCAGTGGCCGGAAACGACGACAAGTATGGAGACGGCACGAAGAAAATCGACGTATCGATTTCGATCTTCAGGCGTTTTTGCTGCCAGTTGTGTGGCTTGCGACCAAATACTCATCAGCCTGTTCCCTTATCGGATATGCCTTCCTGAGCCGCTGGTCTGCAGTCTAACGCAGTCTGGATAAGTGATGTAAATTCCCGTTTTTTCAATAAGATAGGTAATATCCCGAATTGTCAGGGCAGCACTAATAATGCGCAGATAGTCAGGTTATCCGATGCGAAATCGGCAGAAATGGGACGAACTGACGTGATCTTCGAGTTGTGCGAAAGCCGCGGCTTCGATGCGGCATCGATTGCCCAGCATCTAAATCTGGTTGGTCTTGCGGGTTCGGAGTGCCACGCACAAGGTGAGGCGTTACAAGAG
>CAYTNO010000179.1:0-4940 GCA_964439125.1 uncultured Woeseiaceae bacterium
GTGCGGTCTTCCAGAGATCAAGCTGCGGGTACAACTCGCGGCCGAGACCTTCGATATTGAAGAGGGTTTTGTGCAGGAGAATCATCTGCGGCTGAATTTCAACATTGAATCGCTGTGCGACGCGGAACAACCGCATTAACACCTGTGCGAACGAAATCTCTGACAACGGTTTGTTGAAGATCGGCTCGCAAACTGTGCGCACTGCTGTTTCCAGCTGATCGACGCGAGTGCCCTCCGGTACCCAGCCGGAATCGATATGCAGTTTCGCGATGCGGTGATAGTCACGATCGAAAAACGCGAGGAAGTTACTGGCAAGGTAGTGACGATCCTCAGGGCTAAGTGTGCCAACGATGCCAAAGTCTACGGCGGCGTACTTCGGTTTGTTGGGATCAGTCGCAATTACGAATATGTTGCCCGGATGCATGTCCGCGTGAAAGAAATTGTGGCGAAATACCTGGGTGAAGAAGATTTCGACACCATTCTCTGCCAGTACCTGGATGTTCGCGCCTGCTTCGTGCAGCGCGTCCATATCGCTAATTGGAATACCGTAGATGCGTTCCTGAACGAGCACCTCGGGTCGACAGTAGTCCCAGTAGACATCCGGGACATACAGCATGTCCGACGCGCCGAAGTTTCGTTTGAGCTGCGCTGCATTAGCCGCTTCGCGCATCAGGTCGAGTTCGTCAATAACGGTTCGCTCGTACTCGGCCACAATATCAAGAGGCCGCAAGCGTTGGCCGTGCTCCCAGTACTTCGCGGCAAGTCCTGCGATCATGCGGAGTACGTCGAGGTCGCCTTCAATCTGTTCCTGAACGCCGGGCCGCAACAGTTTGACCACGACCTCCTGACCGTCTTGCAGCTGCGCCGTATGCACCTGCGCAATGGAGGCAGCCGCGAGCGGTTCGGTATCAAAGCGCTTGAAGACTTGTTCTACCGGCTCGCCATAAACCTCGTTGAGAATGGCGACGGCTTGTTCAGACGGAAAAGGCGGCACGTTGTCCTGCAGCTTGGCGAGTTCGTCCGCAATATCCAGCGGCAAGAGATCACGTCGAGTCGATAGCGCCTGGCCGAACTTGACAAAGATCGGGCCCAGCTCTTCGAGCGCCAGCCGAATTCGTTCGCCGCGAGGTGCAGATGTGTCGCGCCGGCGAGGCAGGGCATAAAAGAAAAACCGCAGCGGTCTCAGTAAGTGCGTCTCGCGGATAAAGTCATCCAGCCCGTACTTGACCAGGATGCGCTGGATAGTGAGAACCCGTCGAAGAATGCGCCAGCGTGGCAAAGTCAGGCTCCGTCGCCGAGATGATCGAACCTGGCCTCAAGGCGAGCAACGTCATCCCGCAGAGCATCCAGCTTCGCAGTGAAACGCTCAACCTCGTAGCGGCTTGGCAAATCGCGGCTTTCTTCCTGCAAATACTCACGAATATTCGAGCCCATCGTAGAGCGAGCATCGCGAGACCAGCTGCCAATACCCCTGGCGAAGCTTCCAAGCCGATGCGCAGCTGCATCCCCGATTAGTGAAGATAACTCTTCCTCGATATCGGGTTTTGCGCAGTCCAGTAACTCCTGAAACGCTTTGGCGGTTCTGACGTCCCCGGTTATTTCCAGCGTGCCATCTCTCAGCGCCTCTTCGCCGCTGCTTCCTGCCATACGTGCAAGCGTCAGCAAAGAGCCGGTGATTAGAATGTCCGGATCGGAGTCCGAGTCTGTGGCGAGGGCTATCACGCTGTCGCTGATTTCAAAATACATGGCCAAGGCGGTATCACGAACACGAACCGCAACGGTCGTGCCGTCGAGGCGTTCGCACAATTCGCGTGCTGGTGTCGTTTCACCAATATTGCGATTGAGGATCCTGGTGATGGGGCGGAGGATGCCTTCGAGAGGGTTCATTGCCGCCGCGCCTAAATGCGATAGCCGATGTGCAGGGCAACAATGCCACCGGCGAAGTTCTGATAGCTGCAGCGCTCAAACCCGGCTTCCTTCATCATGTCGAGCAGTTTTTCCTGGTCGGGGTGCATGCGGATGGATTCGGCGAGGTACTGGTAGCTGTCTTCGTCCTGTGCGACCAGTTTGCCTATCACGGGAAGCACCTTGAACGAGTAAAGGTCGTAGGCGGGTTTAAGTGCCCTGGCAGGCTGCGAGAACTCGAGAATCAGTGCTTTGCCGCCAGGTTTGAGAACGCGCCGCATCGACCGCAGGGCTGCGTCCTTGTCCGTCACGTTACGAAGCCCGAACGCGATCGTAATACGATCGAATGTCTTGTCGTCGAACGGCAGGTCTTCGGCGTTTACCTGTGCGATGGAGTAGTTGCCCGCTGCGCCGGCATCGACGAGCCTCTTTCGACCCTGCTCGAGCATGGCTGCGTTGATATCGGCAAGCACCACGTGGCCGTCGGGGCCAACCTGGCGAGTGAACTTCAGGGCGAGGTCGCCAGTGCCACCGGCGAGGTCGAGAACGTGATGGCCCGGCCGGACAGCGGCCTGGTTGACCGTGTGTCGTTTCCAAAGACGGTGCAAGCCCCCTGACATCAGGTCATTCATGATGTCGTAGCGCGAAGCTACCGAGTCAAATACATCGCGTACGAGGTCAACTTTGTCCTCGGACGGCACAGTCTTATAGCCGAAATGCGTGGAATCGGCGGAGGTGTCTGCTTTGCTCATGATGGAGTGTTATTCGGTCTTTTCGCGAGCATACCCTGCTGCTGCCAGACGGTCGAGGTAACGACGCCAGTTTGCGTTCATATTCTGACCCAATTCATAGAGATAGCTCCACGAATACAGCCCGGTATCGTGCCCGTCATCGAACACGAAGCGCACGGCATAGTGTCCCACAGGGTCGATACTTGTGATGACGACATCTTCCTTGCCGGTTTGCAGCGTTTCCTGGCCAGGCCCGTGACCAACCACCTCAGCACTGGGCGAGTGCACGCGCAGGTACTCAAAAGAGAACCTGAACTCAACATCCTCGAAAGCCACGACTAATAACCTGGACTTTTTGCGCAGGCGAATCTCGGTAGGCGTCATCAGAGGATGTACCGGCTGAGGTCTTCATCTCGCGCCAGCTCGGCAAGGTGCTCATCGACATAAGCAGCGTCAACGGTTACCTGCATTCCGCTTTTGTCAGAGGCTTCGAAGGAGACCGTCTCCAGCAATCGCTCCATGACTGTGTGCAATCGCCGCGCACCAATGTTCTCGGTGTTTTCATTCACCTGGAAAGCAACCTCTGCAATGCGTTGCACGCCATCGTCGGTGAAGTCGACCGTAACTTCTTCGGTTGTAAGCAAGGCTTTGTACTGTGATGTCAGCGAGGCATCCGGCTCGGTCAGAATCCTGACAAAGTCGTTGGTCGTGAGGGACTTGAGTTCGACGCGAATCGGGAAGCGACCTTGCAGCTCCGGAATGAGGTCCGAAGGTTTGGCAACATGAAACGCACCCGATGCTATGAACAGGATGTGGTCCGTCTTGACCATGCCGTACTTGGTATTGATGGTTGAACCCTCAACGATAGGTAACAGGTCTCGTTGCACGCCTTCGCGTGATACGTCAGCACCCTGTGTTCCTGAGCTCCTCGCAACTTTGTCGAGTTCATCGAGGAACACAATGCCATGTTGCTCAACTGCCTCGAGCGCGCGCGATTTGAGTTCTTCCTCGTCGAGCATTTTCGACGCTTCGTCATCGGTTAGCTGTTTAAGCGCGTCCTTCACCTTGAGCTTGCGAGTCGTGCGGCGATTGCCACCGAGATTCTGGAACATGCCCTGTAGCTGATTGGTCATTTCCTCCATGCCCGGCGGTGCCATTATCTCAACGCCGACCGGCATGGCCTGGATATCGACCTCTATTTCCTTGTCGTTGAGCTTGCCTTCACGCAGCATCTTGCGAAATTTCTGCCGCGTGTCCTCGCCCGCCGGTGTCCCTTCGGTATCAGCCGTGAAGCCAATGCCCTGCGACGGCGGTGGCAGTAGCGCGTCGAGGACGCGTTCTTCCGCGGCGTCTTCAGCGCGGTGCCGTACCTTGGACATCTCTTGTTCGCGAATCATCTTGATGGCGATATCCATGAGGTCGCGAACAATACTGTCCACCTCGCGGCCCACATAGCCGACTTCGGTGAACTTCGTTGCCTCAATCTTGATAAACGGCGCTTTGGCAAGCCTCGCCAGGCGCCGCGAAATTTCCGTCTTGCCGACACCCGTCGGGCCAATCATCAAAATATTCTTGGGTGTGATCTCACTGCGCAATGGCTCATCAACCTGCACGCGACGCCAGCGATTGCGCAGCGCGATAGCAACAGCGCGTTTGGCTTCGTCCTGGCCGACGATGTGTTTGTCCAGTTCCTGGACGATTTCTCTTGGGGTCATCTGAGACATATTATTTGGCCGGTAGCTCTTCAATGACGATGTTCTGGTTTGTAAAAACGCAGATTTCGCCGGCAATACCCAACGCCGTTTCTACGATCTCTCGTGCGTCAAGCTTGGTATTTCGCAGCAGCGCGAGTGCAGCGGCTTGCGCGTATGGCCCGCCGGAGCCAATGGCCATCAGGTCATGCTCGGGCTCGATGACGTCACCGTTTCCGGAGATGACGAAGGAGGTTTCCTCGTCCGCAACACACAGCAGAGCTTCGAGACGGCGCAGGCGTCGATCGGTACGCCAGTCCTTGGCAAGCTCGATAGCGGCACGAGTCAGATTGCCGTATTGCTCAAGTTTGCTTTCGAACAACTCGAATAGCGTGAAAGCGTCGGCGGTTCCGCCCGCGAAACCTGCGATGACACGGCCGTCGGCCAGTCGCCGCACTTTGCGGGCATTACCCTTCATGACGGTGTTGCCCATGCTGACCTGGCCATCGCCGGCAATAGCAACTTTGCCATTGCGGCGTACCGAGACAATGGTTGTCCCTCGAAATTGATCCATGCTGGTCTACCTTTTGCAGTGGTGGCCGTAGGAGCGCCC
>CAYTNO010000180.1:0-4937 GCA_964439125.1 uncultured Woeseiaceae bacterium
GGATGGACATGGGCGGCATTCAGGGGCGATATACGACTACGCCAAAGTTCTCAGCTCACAACCCGTCATTCACTACGTCACCGTCAGGCGACCTGTCCAGGAGTGCTGGCAGGATACCCGCTCCTACACCGAATACCGAAGGGCTCCGGGAGAGGGTGGCAGCACGCTTTTCGGTGCGATTGTCGGTGGAGTCATTGGGCATCAGTTTGGTGGTGGGAGTGGTAAACACGCCGCGACGGCAGCAGGAACGATCATAGGCGCTACTATTGGCAATGATGTGGCTCGTCGCAGGGCTGGCTCGAATTACGGGTATACGCAGTATTCTCGGCCGGTACGGCGTTGCGAGACTCGCTATCGCGACCATCGCGAAGAACGTATCGATGGTTACGATGTCGTTTACCGCTACCGTGGGCAAAATTATTCAACCCGCATGCCCTATGACCCGGGCCAGAAGATGAAGATCCGTGTCGACATACGGCCTGCCAGATAAGGTCCTCGGCCAAATTCATCTGTGACTTCGTTCGTTGCAATCAGCTCGATGACGTACGACACTTGTTGCAACTTCCGAGAGTTGGTTGCAATGATCGAAAATAGGAATTTACACGTGCGAATACTGCCAATATTGCTGTTAAGTTGCTCGCTGGCGTTGATGCCGGCAGCTAGCCGAGCCAGTGATCTCGAGCAGTCAATGCACGGGTCGGGCGCCGAGTTTGACAGCCACGCTGACACCGGGCTTCGGGCTGCACAAAATGGCGGTGGCAAGAGCTTGTCCGAAGCGGTTGAGCAGGTCCGTAGGCAGACCAATGGCCGTATCCTCAGCGCGCAAACGAAAGTTAACGGTAACCGTGAAGTTCACCACATCAAGGTTCTAACCGAAGACGGCAAGGTAAAGACGGTGAAAGTGCAAGGCCGTAAACGTGGTTAAGCCGAGGATTCAGCCATGCGATTGCTCGTAATTGAAGACGATACGACGCTTCGCGAGTCACTCGTGGAGAAGCTTGCCCAAGCCGGGTTCGCTGTCGAACAGGCTGCAGATGGCAAGGAAGGCCTGTACTTCGCGCTTGAATACCCGATCGATCTGGCGGTTGTCGATCTCGGCCTGCCGGGAATGTCGGGTCTCGATATTATTCGCGAGGCTCGCCGGCAGGGTAAGGATTTCCCGATTCTCATACTGACGGCACGTGACCGTTGGGAGGACAAGGTCGATGGCCTCGACGCAGGCGCGGACGACTACGTGGTCAAACCATTCCAGCCGGAGGAAGTCATTGCACGGGTCAATGCATTGTTGCGCCGCAGTGGTGGCTGGTCCTCGTCGCTGATGACCGCTGGTCCCGTTACGCTCGACATGTCTCGCCAGGATCTGACCGTGAATGATGCGGCAATCGAGCTGACGAGTTTCGAGTACAAGATAATTGAATACCTGATGATCCGGGCTGGGCAAGTCATATCGAAAACGGAGCTCACCGAGCGGCTTTACGACCAGGACTTTGAGCGCGACAGCAATGTTATCGAGGTCTTCATCGGCCGCTTGCGCAAGAAGATGGATCCTGACAACTCGATCAAGCCGATCGAAACACTGCGCGGGCGCGGCTATCGCTTTGCGCTGGATCGTGGCCAGGACACCTAGACAACTCCATGTCCTCCCTTAATGCACGGCTTCTGATTTCAGTCAGCGTGCTGCTGCTGTTCTTTTTCGGCGTCACTATCGTGGTGCTTGATACCGCTTTTCGCAGCGCCGGAGAGCAGTCCCGCGAAGATGTACTCGATGGCCACCTTATGGCGTTGCTGGCGGCCGCTGAACCGACCGACAACGGTGAATTGTCGATGCCTGCCGATTTGCACGACCCCCGCCTGAGCAGCATAGGCTCGGGTTTGTATGCGGAAATCCGGAACAGCGACAGTGTCGTTCGATGGCGTTCAAAATCTGCGCTTGGTCACGAATTACCTTTTGGAGCTGTTTCCCAGGACGGTTCACGGCTGTTTCAAAAGGAGTCGCTGAGCGACGGAACGCCGCTACTGACCCTGAGCCTTTCGGTTCAATGGGAATTTCCGGACGGTGAGTTAAAACCCTTCATATTCCAAGTTGCTGAGAGCCTGGATTCGTTCAACGCGCAGGTGGCGAGATTCAGGCAACAGCTGTTCGGCTGGTTTGCTGCTGTCGCGCTCGTAATGCTATTGGCAATTTCCATGCTTTTGCGCCGCATGCTGCGTCCCTTGCGACAAATTGAAACAGAGATTGGGGAGATAGAAGAGGGCAAACGCCAGTCCCTTTCCGGTCAGTATCCAACCGAGTTGCGGGGTGTCGCCCGCAATATGAATTTGTTAATCGACTCGGAGCGTGCGCGTTCTGATCGCTACAAGGCAACCCTCGACAACCTGGCGCATAGCCTTAAGACACCGCTCGCAGCAATGCGCGCGTTGCTTGGCCAGGGATTGCCGGAGAAATTTTCTGGTCGCTTTGATGAACAGATCGAACGCATGGACGAAATCGTGCGTTATCAACTTCGCAAGCCGGCCACGCTCGCGACAGACAATCTGGTCCTGACACAGGTGTCGGTAGCGAAAGAGGTCGACAGGCTGGTGGACGGGATGCGCAAGGTCTACCACGACAAAGACCCTGTTATTGAAACCGCAATAGACGTCGGTATGCAGTTTCGAGGTGACAAAGGTGATTTTCTGGAGCTCGCCGGGAACCTGTTGGACAACGCATGCAAGTGGTGCGACTCGCGAGTACGAATCACGGTCGGTCATGGGCTGAGCGAGACCGGCGCGAACAGCGGCCTTGTCTTGTCTGTTGCCGATGATGGCCCGGGAATTCCGGCCGATGCGGCCGAGGCGCTGTTGCAGCGTGGAACGCGGCTGGATGAGTCGACACCGGGACACGGCATTGGTCTGGCGGTCGTCAAGGACATCGCCCACTCCTATGGTGGGCAGCTATCCATTCAGACCTCGGATCTCGGCGGCGCCGAGATCACAGTAACGATTTCCCCAGCTACGACTTAGACTTATTCGCTAGCTTTAGTATCGGTTCCACGAGTTCGATGGGCAGTGGGAATACGATCGTATTGGTTTTTTCGTTCGCAATTTCCTTCAGGGTTTGCAGATAACGCAGCTGTAACGCTTGTTCTTCGCTGGCCAGTATTTTGGCGGCGTCGGCGAGCATTTGGGCGGCCTGCATTTCAGCTTCGGCGTTGATGATCTTGGCGCGCCTTGCGCGTTCGGCTTCTGCCTGTTGGGCAATTGCGCGAATCATGCTTTCATCGAGGTCGACGTGCTTGATCTCGACGTTTGCGACTTTGATGCCCCAGTTGTCGGTGCGGGCATCGAGCAGATTCTGGATATCGGTGTTGAGCTTGTCGCGTTCGGCGAGCATGTCGTCGAGTTCGTGCTGGCCCAGTACAGAACGCAACGTTGTCTGCGATAATTGGCTGGTCGCTTCGAAGACGTTGGCGACTCGAATGACAGCTTTTTCCGGGTCGACTATGCGGAAGTAAATAACGGCGTTGACTTTGACTGACACGTTATCGCGCGAAATGACGTCCTGCGTCGGCACGTCCATAACGATGACGCGCAAGTCGACTTTCGTCATCTTTTGGATGCCAGGAATCAGGATGATTAACCCGGGGCCTTTGACAGTTTGGAAGCGACCGAGGAAGAATATTACTCCGCGTTCGTATTCCTTGAGGATCTTGATCGTGTTGTAAATAATGACGATCAATAAGGCGGCAATAATTCCAACGGTTGGAAATAACATTAGATCTTCCTCACATCATGTTTGAACTTGGGCGTCGCCCGGATTTTGTAGCGGAGCTGGCTCAACATCGAGAGTGAGCCCCTCCATATTTGTAACGATAACGTCCTGATCCCTGGCCACTGCAACCGTGCTGCGTGCGGCCCATGCTTCGCCCTCGAGCCAGACCTTGCCGTCACCATCAAACGCATGCATGGCTTTGCCAATGCCGCCAATGATAGAACCACTGCCTGATACTGCACCGCGACGCCGCAAGCGGAGAATAAAGCTCGCTAACCAGATGATGAACAGCGCTGCCACCAGGGCGAGCGCGATGACGAAGGTCAGTGAGATTCCAAATCCTGGAATACCGCTGTCGAACATCATGATGGCGCCAAATACGAATGCAACGATCCCACCCAGGCCAAGCGCCCCGAAACTCGGGGCAAACGCCTCCGCCGTCATCAACGCAAGCCCGACAATAATGAGCGCGAGCCCGGCGTAATTAACCGGCAAAACCTGCAGTGCATAGGCGGCGAGCAACAAGCAAATGACGCCAACAACCCCCGGAACGATCGCGCCGGGGTTCCAGCCTTCGTACATAAGTCCGTACAGTCCGATAAGCCCGAGCAACAATACGATTTCCGGGTTGGCGATTGCGGACAATATCTTGATCCGCCAGTTGGGCTCATATACCTCGACAATGACCTCGCTGGTATCGAGCGTGATTGTTTCGGAGTTTATTTCAACCTCGTAACCATTGACCTGTTTAAGCAAGTCAGCGCGATTCTCGGCGACAAATTCGATAACGTTTTGTTCAAGGGCATCGGTGGCGGTTAGTGTCGCGGCATTGACCACCGCGTCTTCTGCCCAATCCGCGTTGCGTCCGTAGCGCTCTGCGAGGCCACGAATATAGGCGATCGCGTCGTTAAGAACCTTCCGCTCCATCGCCGTGCCAGGTTGCATATCGTTGGCGGGGTCTTCGTCCGCCTCGGAGGTATCATCCTCGGTGTCGTCGGCGTCTACAGGTTCATTGGGCGTTGCATCATCGCCCGTCAAGGAAACCGGAGTAGCGGCACCGAGGTGAGTGGTAGGCGCCATTACCGCGATGTGGCTTGCGAGCAGGATGTACGTGCCGGCGCTGTCTGCACGAGCGCCAGCGGGCGTTACGTAGGTAGCGACCGGAACGCTTGAGCCCAGAATTTCC
>CAYTNO010000181.1:0-4933 GCA_964439125.1 uncultured Woeseiaceae bacterium
TCGCATACCCGGCGTACGGGCATTATCGACCTTCATTGCGGCGGAGCGTCGGGATTCCGATTTTTGGTTTGCTCTCGGGGGAGCGATTCAGGAGTTTCATGCGGCCGGCGTATTTCATGCGGATATGAACGCATACAACCTGCAGATTGATGCCCAGGGGCGCCTTTGGATGCTTGATTTCGATCGTGGCCGGTTGTTGCAGCCGGGTCAGTGGCAGCAAAAAACGCTCAGTCGCCTGCATCGGTCACTGCAGAAAGTCCGCACGCTCGATGCGAAGGTGCACTTTGCCAAACAGGACTGGGAACACTTGCTTGAAGGCTACTTCGACGCCTCAAGATCTGCGTAGAAATCGGGGTAAGTATCTGGCAAACCTTTGAACTTGCGGTGGATCCAAAAGTACTGTTCCGGGCACCGCCGAACATGCTTCTCGAGAACTCGCACGTATTGCTGCGTATCTTTGACGGCGTCTCCGCAGGGAAAGTCCACCAGAGGCGGCAAGATCCTCAGCAAATATCGTCCATCCGGCTTTCTTTCCGGGAAGAAAGGAATCACCGACGCTTTGCCGAGGCGCGCCAATGTCGATGTTGCCGTTGTGTGCATTGAGGGCACACCGAAAAAAGGCACCACTTCCGCGCCCTTGCGGTTATAGCTCTGATCCGCCGCATACCAGACTATTCTGCCATTGCGCAGGCTTCGTACCATGCCCTTGATGTCGCGCTTTTCGATGGTGTTTTCGACGGATTGCTCGCGCCCCGTGAGGAGAATTTCCGTTATGAACGGACTGCGGTTCTTGCGATATACCGCGTCGTAGGGAGGGGCATGCAGCTTCAGAACGCGGCCACTGAGTTCAAGCGTCGTAAAATGAGCGCTCAACAAAATGACACCATTGCCACCGTCGAGAGCGCGCTGCAGGTGTTCGGCGCCGACGATATCCATCAATGCGGTTAGGTGTTGATTCGATGCCCAACGTCCGAGACCCATTTCGATCAAGGACATGCCGAGCGCTTCGAAATGCCGCCCGACGAGGGCATTGCGCTCTTCAACCGGCATGTCTGGAAAACACAGCTCCAAATTTCGTTTCACGATCGCGCGGCGTTTGCCCGCGACGTGGCAACCAGCCCTGCCGATATATCGCCCAATGCCCAGAGCCAGCTTGTGCGGAAGCCAGCAAATGACGCGCAATAGCCCGAGCCCTAGCCAGGTCGGCCAGTACGCCGGAGCGACGTAGGAATACAGGGGTTTACGATTGTCAGCCATCGCAATTGGAGCTTAAGAACAGCAACGGCCGGAGTCCAGCGATTTCGAAGTATTCAGCGTAGGACGTTATTCAGACATGCCGTCGATGTAGTCATCAGGATCGGCAGCTTTTTCGTCCGGCGTCGGCATTTCCTCGATGATCTCGGCCGGCGCCTCATCCGTCTGAATGCCGACATGGAATGCAGCGAAGCCGGGCATTACGACCTGGTTGCGGGCCATGCCAATTATCCGACCCGCGTACGGTGATCGCACTTCCGCTCTTGCGTTGTTCATCGGGTCGGTAATCGTGCCAAGTAGCGTGCCCTTGCGCACGGTGCTTCCGAGGCTGACATCAGCCAGCAATATTCCACCGTTGTCGGCACGCACCCACGAAGAACGATAATAAACAGGTTCGGGCTGACCCCAAAAACGACTCTTCTTGATCATACCGAGCGTATAAACGAGGGTCTCGATACCCTTAACGCCGTGTTTGACCTCGCTAAGCTCAAGCTGCGACGGGCCACCGGCCTCAAGTGTAACTGTCGGAATGCCGGCTCTGGTCGCAGCGTGACGCAATGTGCCAACTGCCGGTGTGCTGTGCAGGATTACCATTGAGCCAAGACCCTGCGTGAGTGTCACGACATCGGGATCGCGAAGATCCGCGCGTATCTGCGGCAGATTCGCGCGCTCGAAAGAGCCAGTGTGAACGTCGACCAGGGCGTCGCAGCCTGCGATGACATTCATGAAGAAGGAGTGCGCAATTCGTGCTGCTGCGCTGCCTCTGGGGTTGCCCGGAAAGTAGCGATTCAGGTCGCGGCGGTCAGGAAGATAGCGCGAGCCGCGCCGAAACCCCTGCACGTTCACAATGGGTATTCCGATTACGGCACCCGAGACCTTCGTCGGATCAAGGTCATGTAATACCCGGCGAACCATCTCAATTCCGTTAAGTTCATCGCCGTGAACGGCTGCGGTAAGGCAAAGAGTCGGTCCCGGAAATGCGCCATTGACCACGAGCACCGGAGTCGAAACGGGCACACCTTCAAAGAGCTCTGTCGCCGACCAGGAAAGTCGTTGCGCTGAACCGGGCAGGATTTCTGCGCCAAGAAACTGCAGCGGTTCCGCGAGACCTTCCGCCGAGTTAACGGCATCCGCCAAAGGGATTGCTGGCCGGTCTGCTACAACCGGATCGACCATTTCTTCCGCGGCAACTGCAACTTCACTTGAACGCGAGTCGACGTCGTCGGTCGTATCTTCCAGGATGTCGATGCCGTTATCGCCGGGATCGACAGCGACTTCGCCTGCCATCGCCAGGTTTGTGGCGAACACAAGCCAGGCCGCGCTGAAACAGGCAGCCAGTAAGGTCCGGGATGATCGGGTAAGTCTCGTCATGGGCTCGCGAGCCTCTTGTCCTTGCCAATAAAGACGTTGCTGTCGCCGGCAAGGGTCTTTAGCATGCTTAACAATAAGGCAATGTCCTGTATTTTTCTGTGAACTAATCAATAATTTACGATTGAAACTTGATTTAACTTAAATGACAAGAAAAACTCGATTTAGTTTGGTTCTGATCCTGCTCACCTTTGCTGTTGCGAATGCGGATGAGACCTTTCCACAGCCCGCTGAACTGCAGCGCGATGTCGATTTCTGGGCAAGCATATTCACGCACTACAGAACTGATCAGGGCGTCTTGCATGACAATCGGAATCTGGCAGTTGTTTACGAGCGTGTAGATCTGCCGGCGAAGATGAGTCGCCGCGAACGCCAGCGCCAGGTCAAGAAGCAGCGTGAAAAGTTACAGGCCGTACTCAAGACGCTGGCCAGCGGTAAGCGCGACTCCCTGAGTGCAGAAGAAGCACGTGTGTTGGCGCTGTGGCCTGACGACGTAAGCAATTCGACGCTGAGAGCAGCGGGCAAACAGATTCGTTATCAGCAAGGCTTGAAAGATCGCTTTCAAGAGGGGCTGGTTCGCGCAGGCCGTTATCGAGCTCACATAGAAAAAGAGTTCACCGCTCTCGGCGTGCCGGTCGAACTGGCAGCATTGCCGCATGTCGAGTCTTCATATAATACGGATGCACGCTCGCACGTCGGTGCGTCCGGTATATGGCAGTTTACGCGTAGCACGGGTCGAAGATTCATGCGCATTGATCACGTCATCGACGAACGCAACGATCCGTTCGCCGCGACGCAGGCCGCCGCAAGACTCCTTGCTTACAATTATTCGATCACGGGCAATTGGCCCATGGCGATCACCGCCTACAACCACGGTCTTGCCGGTGCGCGGCGCGCGATGCGCAAATACGGCGACACTGCTTATACGGACATCCTGCGCAAGTACGACGGCAGGACGTTCGGATTTGCGTCGAGGAACTTCTACGTCGCATTTCTCGCGGCGAAAGAGGTCGATCAGAATGTGGAGAAGTATTTCCCTGGCCTGGTAGCAGCTCGCGCGACCGACTTCGAGGAAACTAAACTGCCGGCCTATATTGCGGTCAAAGACCTGACCGCAGCGCTTGACGTTACTCCGGCGCAACTGGCCGCACACAACCTCGCTCTTCAGCCGACGGTTTGGCAAGGCAGCAAGCACATGCCAAAAGGCTTCGAAATTCGTTTGCCGAAGACGATGCTCGATGCGCCCATCGACAATCTCATCGCGAACATTCCGGGTGACAAATGGCAATCAGCGCAATTGCCGGATCTGTTCCATACGATCGCGCGAGGAGACACTTTGTCGCAGATCGCAGAGGCCTATCACACGCGGGTTTCGACGCTCGTCGCTTTGAACGGTCTCGGCAGTGCGGGTCGTATTCGCGCCGGTCAGCGGCTGCGCTTGCCGGCAGCCGGGCCAGCACCGTCCGCTGTGGTTTCACAAACAACGCAGGCAGCTGCGGTCGAAGCCGCGGTCGTGGCTAATATTGATGCACCAGCCGAGGGTTCGACGGGTGTGGAGGAGCCTACGCCTTCCGCACTGGTCGGTGATCTCGCTTCATCCTTGTTGGGTACTTTGCAGACAGCCCTGTTGTCCGATCCGAGTGACTACAGCGTTGCGACTGACAAGACGATTGAGGTGCACCCGCTTGAGACCTTGGGTCACTACGCCGATTGGCTCGGTATACGCACGCAGCGACTGCGCGACATCAATGGCCTGGCGTTTCGAACTCCGGTCGAGGTTGGCAATCGGATTCGTCTCGATCTGGGTGTGGTCGACGCAAAGACCTTCGAGGATCGAAGGGTGGCATTCCACCGAACACAACAGGATGGCTTCTTCCGCAGCAACATTATTACAGGCGTCACAGAGCACGTGATTTCTGAGGGTGAGTCCATCTGGATCCTCTCGCTCAGAAAATACGATGTGCCGGTGTGGCTGTTTCGGCAATACAATCCGGAATTGGATTTGCACAAGGTCAGGCCGGGCGTAACCGTCAATTTTCCGCTATTGGCCCCCGTGGATGCATCCTGATTCGACGATGACACGACTCATACTCATACGACTCTTGCCACTCGGACTGCTTTTTGTAGCAGCCGGCGTGTGGATCAATGATGTTGAGGAGGGTGGCCCGTACGTAATGCGCAATCTCTTGCCTCCGGCCATCATATTGTTGCTCGCAACATTTACTCTGGTTCGTGGCGCCGGCACTTGGACGGGCGCGGGGTGGCGTCTGCCAATGGGAACGCTCGGTTACTCCATCCCGGCGCTTGGGCT
>CAYTNO010000182.1:0-4923 GCA_964439125.1 uncultured Woeseiaceae bacterium
ATCGCGCCATCGCATCTGTATACCCAGGTTTGTTGCGATGGTCATTGCAGCATCGCGCTGTGATTCTCGTGGGTGCGGTCGTTATTTTCGTCGGGACGATGTCCCTGGTACCGAGGCTCGGTACTGAGCTAATTCCACAGTTGTCGCAGGGAGAGTTCAATGTCGACTTGCGACTCAGTCCGGGGGCTCCGCTGGCAGAAACCGATCGGGCGATTCAGGCCGCACAGAACGCGACTACAGGAATAGAAGCGGTTGCTCTCGATTTTTCCGTGGCAGGAACCGGCAATCGCCTCGATGCGAATCCTGTTGACTCGGGCGACAATACCGGCTCGTTGAGCATTTCTCTGACTCCTGGCGCCGGACGAGCAGAGGAAAATGCAACGATGGACGCCATGCGCGCCGAACTCGCGCGCCTTCCGGGTGTGCAGTACGAGTTCAGCAGACCGGCACTGATGACTTTTGCCAGCCCATTGCAGATAGAAATATCCGGCTACGATCTCGAAGCGCTGGCGCGGGTCAGCGGCCTGGTCGTACAGGAAATGTCTGCGTCAGATCGTTTTACTGACATCAAGACGACGGTTGAGCGTGGCAACCCGGAAATTCAGATTGTGTTCGACCAGGAGCGTGCCGCGAAACTCGGTCTGGCCGTACGTGACATTGCGAACCTGGTAGTAGCCAATGTCCGCGGCGAACTGGCCACTCGCTACACGTGGCGTGACAAGAAAATCGATGTGCTGGTGCGCAGTGTCGACACTCGCGAGTCCAGCATTGAAGAAATCCGCCGACTGATCGTCAACCCGGCATCTGATAGACCAGTTTCACTTGAAGCAGTTGCCGATATCGTTGTTTCTCAGGGGCCATCGGAAATTCGACGGGTTGCGCAGGAGCGAGTCGCGGTCATTACTGCGAATATCGCCTACGGCGACCTTGGCGCTGCTGCCGGTGAAGCAGGGTCGATCGTTAGTCGAATCCCGATGCCGAATGGCATAACGGCAATTGTGGCGGGGCAGAGTGAAGAAATGCAGGCGTCATTCCAATCTCTGCAATTCGCGCTCGCTCTGGCGATCTTCCTCGTGTACCTCGTCATGGCATCGCAGTTCGAGTCCCTCATTCATCCCTTCGTCATCCTCTTCACCATTCCACTGGCGCTCGTCGGCGCCGTTCTGGCCTTGTTCATCACCGGAACGACGATCAACATCGTCGCGCTGATCGGCGTCATTATGCTTGCCGGCATCGTCGTCAATAATGCGATTGTGCTGGTTGATCTGATTAACCAGCTCCGCTCACAGGGCAAGGACCGCTTTGACGCCATTATGGAGGCGGGCAGTGCACGACTGCGACCAATTCTGATGACCTCACTAACAACGGCATTGGGTCTGTTACCAATGGCCATAGGTTTCGGTGAAGGAGCCGAAGTACGAACACCCATGGCGATCACCGTGATCGGTGGTTTGCTTGTTTCCACCTTCCTGACGTTGGTCGTTATTCCAGTTGTGTACTCATTGCTCGATCGTAAACGCTGGCCGGCGCCGTCTGATACTCAAACTGCGAGTGTTGCGACGCAATGAGACACACGGAGTTTGCACTCGGCAGGCCAGTGACAACCGTTGTCACGTTCGTCGCACTCGCGTTGATCGGTCTGATCGCATCGCGTTTACTGCCGCTTGAGAAATTTCCGGACATTGAGTTCCCTGGCATATTCATACAGATTCCATATGCCGGCTCGACGCCCGAAGAAGTTGAGCGCCTGATCACGCGTCCGGTTGAAGAAGCTTTGGCGACGTTGTCCGGCGTGGAGCAGATGTTCTCCACCTCAGACGAAGGCCAATCGCAGATTTTTCTGCAATTCGGTTGGGACCAAAGCATGGGCACCAAAGGCATTGAGGCGCGCGCGAAGGTCGACAGCATCCGCCACCTCTTGCCTGGTGACATCAGGCGCATATTTGTCTTTACAGGCTCGCTTGGCGATCAGCCGGTATTGCAGCTGCGTATCTCAAGCGAACGCGATCTGGCGGACAGCTACGACCTGCTTGACCGTCTGCTTAAACGGCGGCTGGAGAGGATCGAAGGCGTGTCGCGTGTCGAGCTGCACGGCGTCGATCCGCGTGAGATCCGCATACTGTTAAAACCGGACCTGCTCGCTGCATATGGTGTGGATATTGCGTCGCTGCGCGATCTTCTGCAGCGTAGCAATTTCGCTGTAAGTGCGGGCCAGATCACTGCAAGCGGCCAACGGTTAAGTGTCCGGCCGCGTGGTGAGTTCGGTTCAGTAGAAGAAATCCGCAATTTGATGATTAACGACAGTGGTCTGCGGCTGCGGGATATTGCTGACATCGAGTTGCGAACTCCTGACCGCAATTACGGCCGACATCTGGATCAGAAGTACGCCATCGGTGTTGCGGTCAGCAAGACCACGGGCTCGAACCTCGTTGCAGTTACCGATCGCGTCATGGCCGAGGTTGAAAAAATCGGTGAGTTACCACAGATGCAGGGCATCAATATTTTCGCGCTCGACAATCAGGGCGACAGCGTAAAAGAATCATTGTCCGATTTGCTAAGCGCTGGCCTTATCGGCGGCTTATTGGCAATTATTGTGCTCTACCTGTTTCTGCGGCAGGTATCGACGACGCTGATCGTAACTGCGTCGGTGCCATTTTCAATTCTGATTACTCTCGGCGCGCTTTACTTTCTTGGGCTCACGCTAAACATCCTGTCGATGATGGGCCTGATGCTCGCCGTTGGCATGCTGGTCGACAATGCCGTTGTGATTACCGAAAGTATCTTCCGCGAGCGCGCCGAAAACGACGACAATCCACACGCTTCCACCATTAAGGGCGTCAGGGAAGTGGGCCTGGCCGTTATCGCCGGCACAGCGACCACGGCCATTGTTTTTGCGCCGATGATCTTCGGCACCAAGACCGACATCATGGTGTTTCTGACTCACGTTGCCGTCACGATCATCGTCGCTCTGCTTGCGTCGCTATTGATCGCACAGACGCTGGTGCCGATGCTTGCGGCAAGGGTGGCCGTGCCACCACAGGCGAAGTCCGGGGCGGCCATCTCCCGATTGACGCGGCGTTACGAACGAGGACTGGGCTGGGTGGTCTCGCATCTCTGGTGGACATCGCTTGGCATCGTGCTCATCTGCGTCATTGGCGTATTGCCGTTGGTACTGAACCTCGTAAAGTTCGATGCATTTCCACCGGACGTGGGGCGGCGCCTGCACATGCGTTATCACATAGAAGGCCAGCACTCACTTGAAAGTGTCGAGAACACCGTCAATACGATTGAGGACTACCTGTTCGCCAATCAGGAAGAATTCAATATTCGCTCCGTCTACAGCTATTACCAGCTTGACTACGCCGAGTCGGCAGTTTTGTTAACCGAAGATGATGACGCTACGCTTTCGACGAAAGAAGTCATTGAACGAATCGAAGCAGATCTACCGGCGGTCGCTATTGGCAAGCCGAGCTTTGAGTATGAGCAGCAAGGTGGCGGCGAAGGATTTAGTGTTCAGATCTCTGGTGACTCCACCTCTGTGCTGAATGAGTTGAGTGTCGATATTGCGAGAGCGCTGTCCTCAGTTGAGGGTCTGAAAGATGTGCGTAGCGACGCCGATACGAGTGATAAAGAAGTCCGCGTTATTATCGATCGTGAACGTGCAGCAGCCGCTGGATTGACCACGTCCGACATCGCAACGTCGGTCAGTATCGCCATGCGTGGTGAAAACCTGCGTGAATTCCGTGGTGAGTTTGGTGAAGTCGCCGTTCGCGTCGCTTTTCGTGATGATGAAAAACAAAGTATCGAGCAGCTGGCTGACTTACCGCTTTACAGGCCTGACGGTGAACGCATTACCTTGGGCAGTGTAGCCAATCTGCAGATCAGTCAGTCGGCGGTTACGATTCGCCGCACGGACAGGCAGACGTCTGTCATTCTCTCCGGCAACCTGGAGGACGAGACCAGTCTCGAGGATATCCAGCCTGACATTACGAGCATGATGGATCAGATCGAACTTCCTCCGGGTTACAGCTGGAAATTCGGCCGCGGATTTGAGCGCCAGGATGAGACGCAACAAATGATGGCCACCAATATCATCCTGGGGATCGCCTGTATTTTTCTCGTCATGGCGGCGCTATTTGAGTCGATGTTGTTCCCGTTCTCGATCATATTGGGTTCGATCGTGTTCTCGGTCTTCGGCGTGTTCCTGTTCTTCGCAGCCACGGGCACGACGTTCTCGTTCATGGCCTCGATCGGGATCATGATCCTGATCGGCGTCGTTGTGAATAACGGCATCGTGCTCATTGATCATGTCAACAACCTGCGACAGCGAGGCTTGCCTCGCGATGCGGCTATTGTCGAAGCGGGCAGGGATCGGCTACGCCCGATCCTGATGACCGTCGCTACGACTATTGTAGGTTTATCGCCACTCGCGATCGGCACCACGCAGGTGGGCGGTGACGGCCCACCGTATTACCCGATGGCTCGGGCGATCATTGGCGGGCTGGCCTTTTCAACCGTTGTGTCGTTGTTCGTTGTACCGGCCCTGTACATATATTTCGATAATCTTTCTGCCTGGGGTCGCAAGGTCATGCGCACGGCACGCGGCGATTTCGCGACAAAAGTGCCAGACCAGGCGTCAGGATAAAGATGCGGCGTTAGCCGTCGGTCGCGTATTCAGGAATTTATATCCCAGCCGCCCGACCCGAGACTGTCGCGATATCCGCAAAGGCCAAGGTCGCGATCAGCAAGAGGAAGATCAATGCGCCTGTGATTACCAACAGACATTTGATGCGCATGGTAACTGCATTGGCTATGTTCATCGTCGACTTCCTCAGCAAAGCACAAATATTGCGTCCGATACTTGTAATAGACTGAATCGACAAGAAAAGTTACATGGATCCGGAATTATTTTTCGTCAATCTC
>CAYTNO010000183.1:0-4902 GCA_964439125.1 uncultured Woeseiaceae bacterium
TAGACAATCAGGGGCAGTGAGATTAGTAATTTGAACCTCATTCGAGCATCTCCTCAGTTTTGTCCGGGGTACTCCGTCAGACCCGGATTGGCGCCAACGCCCTTCAGTATCGGTGTGTCCAGCTTGCTGATGCGCGCCACTTTCTGATCCTTCAGATAAGTCGCCACAACCGCCCATATCGGCGGGCCAGGCGCCTCGCTGCCAACCGTTGCCCATCCGGCAACCCGGTAACGTTTACTCGCGTCTACGAGAGTCCCGTCCTCGAGGGTCATATTGGAAATACGACTCCCGGAGGCAGCCTTGGGCTCACAGACATAATTCATTCCGCCGACACGCACCATGTCTCCACCCTGCTGGTAGAAAGGATCGGGATTGAAGAGATTGTCGCAGACGTCTTCCAGGATCAGTTTGATCTGCTCACCACTCATGTCCTGAACGTATGTTCCAGGATAAGTTATGCAGGTCTGGTCCAGCACCCGCTCCATGGTCACGGTATCGCCGGGCAGAACACTCGTACCCCATCTGAATCCCGGCGAAAACGCAATCTGGCTATCACCTACTGCCCTTTGTGCGTCACAAATGATTTGGTCGAAGGTACCGTTGAAGTTACCTCGCCGATACAACAACTGATCGGCAATCGCGAGCGGCTCTTCCAGTGCGTCCAGCCATGGCTCGCGCACGCCTGCAATGTAAGCGCTCATTTCAGGATCAGCCGGCAGCAGATTGGCAAACACCGGCAACAATCGATAGCGAAAACCCCGCACACCGTTTGTGCCGAAGTCCAAATCGAGAACACCCAGAAATTTGCCGTTGGAACCGGCATTCGTGACGATAGTCTTGCCCGAAGAGTTTTCTACAATGATTGGCAAAGGCACGCCGTCATGTGTATGCCCACCCAGAATCGCGTCCAGGCCTGTCACCACGCGGGCAAGCTTGAGATCGACATCCATGCCATTGTGTGACAGTAAGACGACCGCATCGGGCTTGTCACGGCTGCGAATACCGTCAATCAACGCCTGAAGTTCGTCGGCACGAATGCCAAATGTCCAATCAGGTATGAATCGCGAAGGGTTGGCGATCGGCGTGTACGGGAACGCCTGGCCGACGATTGCGATCGTCCGACCACCTACTTTGTGCAATGTGTACGGACGAAACACGTGGCCCGAATCCTCGTCATACGCAGCCGCACCATCGAACAGTGCATCGTCGGTCAGACGGACGTTCTGGGCGATAAACTCACCCTCGAATTCGCCGATATTCTGCATAACCTCAGAGTCCTGGTAGGTGAACTCCCAATGCCCGGTCATGACATCGACGCCCAATAAATTACATGCGCCCACCATGTCGCGGCCGCGGGTCCAGTAGGCCGTTCCGGAGCCCTGCCAGGTATCACCGCCATCGAGTAACAAGGAATTATCAGGCCCGCTTTCCTGTCGCAGGCGATTCACCAGGGTTCGCAAATGCGCGAAGCCGCCTACTTTGCCGTACACCTTCGCAGCTGCCGTGAAATCCAGGTGGCTAATAGCGTGTGCAAACTCAGTACCAGGTTGAATACCGGCATAGTCAAGCAAGGCCTGCCCGACCAAGTGCGGCGGCCTGTTGAATGCATCACCAAATCCCAGGTTGACGTTGGGTTCCCTGAAGTGGATAGGCAGCAACTGTGCATGACAATCCGTAAAGTGCAGCAGCCGTGCCTGGCCGAACGGTGCAGCAGCATAAATGTCAGATTGGCCGGAACTTCGACTTGCTGCGCAGCCTGTCGCTTCTGCGGCTACGCCAGCTATTGCCAGCAGTCTCATGAATTCTCGTCTATCCAAACCGCACCTCGACTTTGTTAATTCAGATGTGCCTCAAGACGTGTCACTGAACGACACGACTCGACCACGCGCCGGCCTCGTGCTGCGCCTGTTTTATCGCCGTCTCAGCCTGGAATTGAGCGAGTTCGAGCAATGCATTGGCGCGCTCCGTATCACCGCCAGCTGCTTCTGTCTTCGCCTGTTCGATGAGTTCCTCGGTTTGGAGCCACTCCGCTCCGACGTCTGCCGCCATCACGCGCATGCGCTCTGCCTCTGCGATTCGCTTTTCGAATTCTGTCGCGCAACCAGACAGTGCAACAAGAACCGTCGCCATCACTATCAGTTTCACGAACACTCTCATTTCCGAGCACCCGGTCCATTCACATCCAATCCATTGCCCATGTAACCTAGAAAATACTCCAGATTCCTGAACTCTTTGCTTTGCAGCGCGAACGGTTTCGCCCGAACGTCACGCACACACCCAGCGAAACGTTTGTGCAGCGATATCATTCCTCCCAACTTCGACCGGTACACCGGAAAATGCGTCGTGTGACCAAGGCTTGCACTGAGCCTGTCCGCCCGCACAAGTTGACCCACCGACGTCACATGACAGTCGGCACATGCGAGATTCAGTTGTCCCCGCTTGGTGTAATAGAAACGCTTGCCGGATTCATAGGCGTCCAACGCACGTGCATCGTTTTCGGGCACACGGACATCAAGTTTTTTGCCTCGACCCTGGAAGGCGAGAAAAGCCGTGATGTCGATGATCTCGTTGTCGCCGTAAGTCAGTGGAGGCTGTTTATTCGCCGTGCGGCATTGGTTGATAGCCATCTCGAGTGTCACGACTTCGCCAAGACTTTCGTCCAGTTGAGGGTAACTAACGCGAATCTCATCTAACTGCTGTGGAAAACAATCAGCTAGCGTCTTGCCGTTTTCGAAAACGGCTTCCCACCGCTCCTGCCCCAGCTCAATGGCAAATTCGTAGGGTGGAAATTCTTCTATATCCAGCCACTGCCCGCGCGCGTCACTATCTATCGCATAGATTCCGTTTGCGTATTCCGCGAAAGAAATATCCGGAAAGCGCGTCTTGTAATACTTGACGAATGCGAGGCGATCTTCTTCCGCTCCGGCCAGGACAGTTTGATGCATGAGAAAAGTGGCACCAAGCAGAACCACGGCAGCGATTACTTTTCTCATGTGGAGCGCCGAAATCTACTTCAGCACGGTTTCAATTTCATCCGTGGCACCCAGGTTGTCCACCCAACTGACTCTGAGCGTGTCACCAGCTTTCGCACCACGGAATTTAAAACCAAAAAACGGATTCTTCGACACCGCTGTACTGAAATTAGCCACCATTACAGTCTTATCGTTATTGGTAAACGTAAGTTGCGTGATGTGATGTATCGGAACCAACTCCTCGGTTTCGGGATCCTTGCGTGCACCGGTTTCCATCGGGTGCAACATCAGGCTCTTAACATCTGCGATATCACCGGAAATTTTGGCTTTGATCTTGATATTGCCCGCCATTATTTATCTCCCTTATCCACCACAACCACCGATGGTCACTTTGACTTGTTTTGCTGTGCTGTAAATTCCCTGGTCGGTTTTGACGACCGCCATTACATCAGACGTCTGGCCCATCTTTATCCTGCTTGAAATATCCGGCAGGGTATCGGGCAGAATTTCAAATGTGGCTGCCATTGGTCTTGGGTTTTTGTCGACGACGATGCTGATGGACTCGACATTTTCAAGGCTGGTACTAATCGTAACCGGCACCACCGCACCGTTTTCTGCGATTTCGGGCACTTTCAATGTAATTTGATCCGTCGGAATTGTCTGATCCGTACCCAGCAGACTGATCATTGCCTCGCCAGCCGCAGTTGACGCAAAAACCTTTTCTGGCCATGCCGCGGCCAATAGTGCTCTGGGCAAGGCCGCCAGTGCAGCAAACCCGATGCTACTGCTTAAGAAAAACCTTCTTCCTACATGCATTTAGTTCTCTCCATAAATCTGAATCGCCATCACAATGTATAAAGGTAGTCGATAATCAACTCAACCTCTTTTTCCGACAGTATCCGGTGGCGACAAAACGGCGGCATCCGGCTATTCGAATTACGCAATGTCGCGTCACACACCTGGCTCTTCAGCGTATCCCGATCCGGAAATCGCAGCTTCATCGCCAATAGCGGCGGCCCTATATTCCCTGGCTGGACGCCGTCTTCAATCATGTGGCAAGCCAGGCAGTTGCCTTTGGATCTATCTGTTGCAAGCGCCTTGCCCTGCGCTACCTGATCGTCAGAAATCGCAGATGCTGAATGACCAAGCAAGAACAACAGAGCAAGAAGAACCGGAAACTGACTTTTCGATGCCATGCCATCGCCCAAGGATATGTGACCTGAATTTGCTATCAAGTCATATATAGACGATTTATGCGTTGGAATTATTCCACCGTACCCATAACGCAAAGCCATTACGCCAAACGCCTGGCAATCTTGAGCATGGCGTCGAGACTAATTTCGACGTCATTTTCCGTTGTGGCCCAGCTGCTAATGCTGATTCGCATCGCCGTCTTGCCCTGCCAGACAGTCGCCCCGCACCAACAGGTGCCTTCGCGTTGAATTTCGTCTATGACTCGACGCGTAGTCACATCATCGCCAAATGACACCAACACCTGATTCAGAACCACATCGTTCAGTACATCGATGCCGGCGTCGGTGAAGCCTGCGGCGAATCGCGTCGCGTGCCGGCAACATCGACTGACCAACTCCGCCACGCCGTTTCGCCCCATAGAGCGTAACGCCGCCCATACATCGATACCGCGCCCCCGTCGTGATAGCTCGGGCGTGTAATCGGACGGATTGCGGTGCTCGGTGTCGGTGATCAGGTAATCTGCCGTTATCGCCATTGCAGATGCCAGGTCGGACGGATTCCGCACAAAGGCAACGCCACAGTCATACGGCACATTCAGCCATTTGTGAGCGTCAGTCGCCCACGAATCGGCATTTTGCATGCCTTCAACAAGATGCGCTTGTGGCGGGGACGCCGCCGCCCACAATCCAAATGCACCGTCCACGTGAACCCAGGCACCCGACGGTTTGACGGCATC
>CAYTNO010000184.1:0-4871 GCA_964439125.1 uncultured Woeseiaceae bacterium
AGGATCCAGGCGGCTGCCGTTGCTATTGCCTGCGGCGTTGTATAGCCAGATCGATGAATGCTTCCAGGGCAATGCAAAGCCGAAGTCGAAACCGACATGTGGTTTGGTAACGGTGTCGAAATCCGTATCTGTAGCTTCAACGTTTATGTCCCAGCGAAAACCTTTCTCGTGATCCACTGCGCCGATCGACTTGCGCGTATTGGTGTAGTGGAGCCCGATATCTGCAGCAAGAATCTCGTCGATGAGCAGCGTTGGTACGTTTTGGTTCCCAGGCAGGGTATCGAGATCGGTGTAGTAGCCCAGCTCTGAGGAAAAGTCGAGCTGCCGGGGTCTGTCAAAAATCAGGGCTCGGTCATAACCAACAATGAAAGCGTCACCCTTGCGAGCGCGCTCGGTCGGGCCGGCAAGGTCGTAGAAGTCTGCGCCGTTGTGTCGATACTCGGCGTACCAGTTCAGAGCTTCGTACTCCAGGTTGACGTGGATTTGTTCTGACGATGGCAAATCGTTATCCAAGGAGTAACTGGTAGTCATGTTGAACTTGTGAAGCTGCGCGGGATCGGAAAACCGGAAATGCCAACCGAGTGCTTCAGTATCACGATAGCCCTCGAGCACCGGGTAACCCGAGTCGTAGCCGAGTTCGCGATACGGGCGGTACTTGCCGCTGCTGGTGATTAGCGCTTCGTGATCTATTTCATCGAGTGTTGAGATGACATTCCAGTCAGCGACGATCGGGTGAAGTTTGGCAACCTGCGCGCCCAGCAGCGTGATGGCGCTGACATCTTCGAGCGGCGCCGGATCTATATAGGTCGGAACGAATCCCTGGCCGGTGTACTCTGCCACCAATAGCGAGCCATCCTGCTGCGGAATCGGCCGGAAAAGTCCGGTTTCGGCGTTGCTTACCGCTTCGAGTTCTCCTGTTTCGATTTCGAAGCGGAAGATATTGGATACGCCTGTAATGAATGAGCTGCCATACAGGTATTTTGAATCTGGCGAGAATACAAAACCCTCAGGAGCCGCGGGTGTGAACTCGTATTCTGCAACGGGCTCGACATTTTCTTCGAGAAGGTCAGCGGTAGCGAACACCCTGAGAAACTGTGTGCCGTCGATTTCGCCGAGGGACGCCGAAAGCAACTCGCCATCGGCGGATATATCCATTTCGTAGGCAACCGAGCCGTACGGCCAAGCATGAACGAGACTCCACTCCGTATAAGGGTAGGGGATACGTACAAGCGAAACATAGCCATTAAGGTGGCGCAGACCCCATATCGAGCGGTCAGCCTGGTTAAACACGATATCGCCTATACGTGCATCCTTGAGGAGCATTTTTTCCTCACCTGTGTCGACGTTCACGGACATCAAATCTCGAAACGCGAGGTTGTCTGCCGTGTAGAAAAACGTTCGACTCTCAGCATCGAATGCGGAGGAGGTAACCCGATAAGTCATCGGGCCTTTGATGTCGGTTACGTGTTCCACGCTGCCGTCTTGCAGCGATAACTTACCGACATGAGCAACCACTCCGGGGTAACGGAATGCGCCGATCATTTCCCCTCGTGCTTCATCGACGTAGGAGCGAGAAATCGAGCCGAGCGCCTGCTGCGATAGCGGCTGCGTGGGCGTAAGTGGATGCTCCCGGACGGCCTCAAGGTTCGCTGTCTGGAATTCGTGTTCAAATGCGATCCAGTCATTCCAGGCATCTTCAAGAGGCTTGTCGAAAACCTTTTCGAATTGCTTCGAATAGTAGCGCTCGCTTTCCTCGCCGCGTTGCAGCCAATCGATAACATGTTGCGGTGAGTACTCGTGCGCCAGGTAGCTGATGAAGCGCGTGCCGTACAAATACGCGTTTACGCCTGCCTGAAAATCGACGCTGACTCCCTCGGAGACGATACCGAGGTTGCTGTAGAAATACGCCTCATCACGAACCATCGAGCGGAACACCATTTCGTCGTAAGCGCCTTGCGCGCGTCCGGTGCCGCCGGACATCCACGTTTCCATGAAGACAGCGGCCCCTTCCAGATACCACCGGGGCGAACTCAGGCGGGGAATGGTCAGGTAGTTATAGAGAATCGACTCCGGATGCTTGTCGGTCTGGCGCGGCTTACCACCAAAAAAACGGCGCCAGCCCAAGTCCTTCTTGTTCGCGACATCCATATTGGCAACGTGCACGAGTTCATGATTCATGATCATGAATATTCGTTCGCTGCTGGGCATGGTTTCCAGCGTGCGGCTCGCTGGTGCAATGAAGACGGATATGCCGTTGTACGGTGAGGCTCCTGCCCCGGCGTTACCGTAATCACTCAGGTCGGTAAGAACGATGGTTGACTTATCGTATGGGGTCCAACCGAAGGTTTGTTTCTGAAATTCCAGCGAATTGTGAAAGTTGCGTAGTACATGAGGTACGAGGTAGGTCTGAAACGGATCGAAGTAGAGGAGTCGTACTTCGTCCGTTTCAACAACGTCCATCTCAAACGCTTCTGCCCCCGCCGGTTCGGCGAGGGCAAAAGACAGTATCAATAAGCTCAGCGAGCGCAGGTAGATACTGAGTCTCCTAGTTCATATCCCCGCGTAGTGCGTCGTTATTCCTCAAGACGTCAGCTTGCAGCGCCTCGCGGAAAGCATTGCTATTACGCAGAGCGTTGGCAAATGCGTCGTTGCCTAGTGCATTTGCAAGCATGTCGTTGCGCAGTGCGCCACGGAATGCGGCGTCGTTACGCAGTGCGCCGGCAAAAGCCTCGTTACGCATGGCGCTAAGGAGCCCATCGTTGCGCAGTGCGCCACGGAATGCGGCGTCGTTGCGCAGCGCGTTGGCAAAGGAATCTTTGCGCATGACACTTAGCAGAGCATCACTGCGCAATGCCTCGCGCAATCCATCGTTGCGAAGCGCTCCGCGGAACGCGTCGTCATTGCGAAGTGCATTGCGAAATTTGTCGTTGCGCAGGGCGCCGAGGAAAGAGTCGCTTATGAACGCGTCCTTAAGAGCCAGGTCGCTTGCAAGTGCATCAGCCAGGCCTACATCGGCCCGCAGAGCATCATGAAGCGCCGCATCGCTGCCAGTAGCGGCACGAGCTGCGTCGCTGAGCAAGGCGCTGTGGAAGGCGCCATTTCTCAGTAACCTGGCGAAGGTATCGCTTTGTAGTGCATTCGCAAAAGCTTCGACACGCAGTGCATCTGCAAGCGCATCGCTACGCAGGGCATTTGCGAAAGAATCGTGTCTCAAGGCGCTCTGGAGCGAGTCGACTCGCAACGCACTCATCAGCGCGTCGTTGTCTAACGCGCCGCGTAGCGTGTCGTTTTTCATGACGCTAAGAAATGCGTCGTTTATCAACAGACCGCGAAATGTCTCGCTTTGCATGGCCTCGGCGAATGCGGCATCCGTGATAATCAACTGGTACACGTCTGTCTGCATGACCTGCGCTACCGATTCATCACTAAGCATTACGTCGTCGCCAGATATTTGCTCACCACGATAGCGTTCTGCTGGTGCAACCGTACCGGCTGCATCGTCGCCCGGGATCTGGTACTTAATTGCCACCCCGGCGGCTACCGCAATGACCACGGCGAAGACAACAGTCATCGTTGTGTTGCGTGATTTCTTTTGGTCGTTGCTGTTCATTTGTCTTACTCCTCAACTTCGAGTCTGCACCGTCGTATCCCGGCCGGCAGCGCTCAATTACCAGGTTGCCTGCAGATAACCCTGCTCCAGCAACTTGCCATCGCTTGAAAACTCAAGCGTAATCTTCGCCTCTTCAGCGATCGACGTGTCGTCGACACGTCGCAATAACACAGTAAGCCGGCGCTGACCTGTTGCCCGTAGCTGCAGGGCTTGATCCTCAACGACAATGGATTCCAAACTACTATCAAGCTGCGCCAGCGCGCTTGGTCGAACTCCGGTGCTGGACATGTCCACTGATATGTCGAGAGACGCGTCGGCATCGATCTGAATATCCAGGAAAACGTCATTATCACGACGCTGCAGCTGCACGAGTGACGCAAGGCCGTCTTTCCGGAAGTCGAATGTATCCAGAATGTCGGCTTCGGCAACAACGCGGCTTGGCGCCATCGTGCCGACCAGGTCGTCAAAGTCATGGTTCGAGGGGAACAGCGACTGGCTCTCGTAAAAACTGGCGGCGAGTAATACGCCGACCGCGGCAGCAAGGCCGTAACGCAAGACCGGCATGAATTGCTGTGGCTTCAACCAACGCAATAATGACGTGTCGGCCTTGTTCTCTGGCAGCGTGACACGATTGACAATCTGCAAATGCAGCGAGTCGGGTGGTTCGACTGCCGGTACGTCGCCCAATAGCGAATCCATCTCGGCCAGCTCGGCCTGGAATTTGCGAGCCTCGGCCGAATTCTCCCGCAATTGCTCAAGCTCGGCTCGTTCGCTTGCGTTCAATTCACCATCGGCAGCAGCGCTGATCATTTCTAATGTCCGTTGATCAGTCATGATGAAGACACTCCGTGTTGCTGCAGCTTGTTCTTCATTTGCTGCCGTGCACTGAATAAGCGTGATTTCACCGTCTTTTCCGGCAATCGCAGGATCATGCCGATATCCTGGTAGCTGCATTCGCTGAAGTAGCGCAGGACGATTACGGCTCTGTGATCTTCATGGAGCTCCATTAGCGTTGCCTGTACGTCGTCGGATAGCTGCGACGCAGCGGTGCTGTCTTGCGGTGTTGGACTGTCCGACGGCACGGATTCTTCAAGCGGTTCGGTGCGCTTGAGCCGTTTCAGCTGGTCAATGGCCTCATTGACCGCGATTCGGTAAGTCCAGCTGAAAAGCCGGCGATTTGGGTCAAATCGCTCGATATTCTCGAAAACCTTCAAAAAAGTCGTCTGCGTGACGTCGGCAGCCTCATCCGGGTTCCCCAGCA
>CAYTNO010000185.1:0-4855 GCA_964439125.1 uncultured Woeseiaceae bacterium
AACATGCCGGGATGAACATAGAAGTCTACAACACCGGTCGTCACTCCCAGCCCGGCCGAGATCAGCCAGCGGTTACGCGTTTTGGCAACAAAAATGCCGACCGTTGCGATTGTGCCAGCGATGAGCCCGGTCTGGGACGCGATCAGTACGTGGCTTGCGGTCAAGGCCAACAGGTTGCCCTGCACCATTGTCACTAGACAGGCGGCGGTTGATTCCGATACATACTCGATCAGTGGGGCGGCTTTCTTGTTCATGTCGGCTCAGTAGACCCTGCGCAACACTTCATTATTTCACCTGGCCACTTGATGTCCGCTTTGAGTCATAAGCAGCCCCTCACAATGCGCTCAATCCTAGCACCTGGACGGCTGGTTTCGAGGGTAATGCGGTCATCGGTATCGAGTTGACCTGACACTGTTTGCCAGATCAAGCGTCGGCTCTCACATCCAGCTTCTTCGCTATCTCCGCCACTCGCTTACCCAGGGCTCGAGCCAGCACGCGCTCGTCATCCGAGAGTTCGTCGGGAGAGCGGCTCCAGCTAACGTGGCTGGCGCCGTAGGGCGTGCCGCCCGTCGTCGTCGTTGACAGGGCTGCTTCCGCCCACGGGATGCCGACGTACAGCATGCCGTGGTGAATGAGCGGGATGGCCATGGTCAGCAAGGTGGATTCCTGGCCACCATGCAAGCTGGACGTGGACGTAAAGACAGCCGCTGGCTTGCCGGTGGCCGCACCGCTGGCCCACTCCGATACCGTACTGTCGATGAAGTACTTCAGCGAGGCATCCATGTTGCCGAACCGGGTCGGGCTGCCCATGACAAGACCGGCGCATTCGGCAAGATCCTTCGGCGTGGCATACGGAGGGCCGGACTCGGGAATGTCGCCCTGAACGGCTTCGCTCACCGCCGATACTCGCGGTACGGTACGGAGCCTCGAGGCCATTCCCCCTACAGAATCGATTCCGCGGCAGACCTCGCGGGCAAGCGCCTCGGTGGCACCATTGCTTGAGTAGTACACGACCAGAATGTCAGTCATTTGCAGAGGATCTCCAGCACGTTTTCCGGGGGCCGGCCGATGATCGCCCTGTTGATTTCGTCGTTGACAACGATCGGTCGCTGCAAAACCCTGGGGTGAGCCGCAATCCAGGCAGCGAGAGCTTCGTTATCATCGAGATCCGGAAGATCCGTCGCCTCTTTGAATTCTGCTTCGCCGCGACGCAGCAGATTTGCGACCGGAACACGAAGTAGCGAGGCGAGGTGCAATGTCGTTTCTGCCGCGGGCGGCATCGTCAAATACTCAACAATTGTGGGCTCAATGCCTGATTCGACGATAATTTCCAATGTTTTCCTAGACTTGGAGCAGCGCGGATTGTGGTAGATGGTAATTGACATTGTCCCCTCGTGTGGTAGCTTTTAGCGGTTGCAGATAACTAGAATAACAATGCTTTCAAGACGTTTGACACTTTTCCTGCGCAGCACCGTACTCGCGGCCATGCTTGTAGTCGCTGGCTGCACGGCTTCGGCTCCTGTTCAGGAGATGTCAGACGCGCGCCAGGCGATTACTGCGGCCAAGGAAGCAGGCGCAGCAGAATACGCTGCTGATGAACTGGATGCTGCCGTGGAGTTTCTCAACAGCGCAGAAATCTACCTGAATAATAATAGCTTCCATTTTGCGCGACGCGATGCAATTGCGGCCAAGTCGAAAGCGCTTGATGCACTCAAACAAAGTGAAGCAGATTAGGAATAGCTGCTGTCGCTAACTCTGGAACCACTTCTTGGTTAGCTTATCGATGACCTTGTTCGGGTACTTCCGCTTCCCCAGGCTTCCGTTGTAACGACCGAGCGCGCGTCGTAAGTCACCTTTTTCCTTTTCGATATAGAACTTCAGGATCGTGCAACCGTAGCGCAGGTTGGTCTCGAGGCGTATGAGGTTGTCATCCGGGCGACCGATTTCATCTATCCAGAACGGCATGACCTGCATTAGCCCCAAAGCGCCTGCGACGGATACGGCGTAGCTGTCAAAATTGCTCTCCACCTCGATAACAGCGAGCACGAGCTCGGGCGCGATTTCTGCTCGTGATGCTTCGTAGTGGACTCGCGTCAGAATGCGGATACGCTCGTCCGGGTCTCGAACCTGGCGCTGCAGCCGGGCCGACATGTCGGTGAGCCAGACTTCCGCATCGAAGCGATCCTGAAAACTGTCCGCATCGCTGGCGGCTTGCCTGAGGATTTCGCGAAGTTCCGGGTCCGGAGCCTGCTGCGCGAGCGCCAGCGCCGGCAGTAGCAATGCCAGTATGGTGCTGCAAATAAATGCTCGGCGTCCGATCATGATGGATATTCTATCCTATAGAAAACACTAGCTTATAACGCTTTCTTTGAGCAGGTTGAGAGCAACTTCACGGTTCAGGTTGCGCGATTCCTCATCGCGACGCTGGCGGTATTCGAGCTCATTAGCCTTCAGGCCGCGCTCCGAGATTACCAGGCGGTGTGGCACACCGATAAGCTCGGCATCGGCAAACATGACGCCGGGTCGGGTATTGCGATCGTCAAACAACACATCAAGACCGGCATTCTGCAATTCTTCGTATAGCGCTTCAGCGGCTTCGCGCACGGCTTCGGAGCGATGCATATTGATCGGCACGAGTACGACGTCGAAAGGCGCGAGCGGCGCCGGCCAGATAATGCCGTTGTCGTCATGATTTTGTTCGATCGCTGCGCCAACTATGCGCGTGATACCGATACCGTAACAACCCATCGACATCACGCTGTCTTTGCCGCCACTATCCTGAACAGTGGCGTTCATTGCCCGGCTGTATTGGTCACCGAGCTGAAAAATGTGTCCGACCTCAATACCGCGCGTGATGCTCAATGTGCCGTTTCCGCCCGGCGTCGGATCTCCGCTGACAACGTTGCGAATGTCGACCGTGGCGACAGCTTTGATATCTCGGCCTATATTCGTGCCGGTGTAATGCATATCGGATTCGTTTGCTCCGCAAACGAAGTCCGCCATATTGGCGGTCGCGTGATCATAGAAAACAGGAATGTCCAGATCGATAGGGCCGGCAAAGCCTGGTTCGCAGCCGGTCACTTTGCGGACGGTTTCGGCATCGGCCATTGTCAGCGGCGTCGCGACACCTGAAATCTTCTGTGCTTTGACGGCGTTGAGCTCGTGATCGCCGCGAAGTGCCAGTGCGACGGGTCCGTCCGTGCCTTCGACAATCAGGGTTTTGAGTGTCTGCTGCGGTGTCACAGCCAGCATGTCGCAAAGCGCATCGATGCTGCGCGCAGCCGGTGTTTTAACCTTCTTGAGCTCTTCCACTGCAGCCGCGCGCGTGCCGTCGGGCGGCAATGTGGCCGCTGACTCAATATTTGCCGCGTAGTTATCATCGTCGCAGTAGGCGATGGCGTCTTCGCCCGAGTCCGCCAGTACGTGGAATTCCTGCGACCTGCTGCCGCCGATTTCTCCGCTGTCCGCATCGACAACGCGAAATGTCAGCCCCAGACGCTCGAAAATCGTGGTGTAGGCGGCGTGCATTTTCTGGTAAGAGGCCTCGAGGCCGGCCTCATCGATGTCAAACGAGTACGCATCTTTCATTATGAATTCGCGCGAACGCATGACGCCAAACCTCGGCCGGATCTCGTCGCGGAACTTGGTCTGAACCTGGTAAAAATTGACCGGTAGTTGCTTATAGCTGCGCAGCTCTTTGCGCGCGACATCGGTAATAACCTCTTCGTGCGTCGGTCCGAAGCAATAGTCGCGCTGATGTCTGTCCTGCATACGCAGAAGCAGTGGGCCGTACTTGTCCCATCGGCCGGACTCTTGCCAAAGCTCGGCAGGTTGCACTGCCGGCATTAGCAGCTCGAGAGCGCCGGCGCGATCCATTTCCTCGCGTACCACAGCCTCGACCTTGCGCAGGATCCGCAGGCCCAATGGCATCCACGTGAAGAGGCCCGAAGCCAGGCGCCGGATCAACCCGGCTCTGAGCATCAGTTGGTGGCTGACGATCTCCGCCTCAGCGGGCACTTCCTTGAGTGTCGTCAGCGAAAACTCCGAAAATCGCATCAAATATCTACCGTTTTGTAATGTTAGGCGCGGATTCTAGTGCATATCGGGTGTGTCTAAAACTATACGTATTGACTCGCAGGCAAAAGCAAGGGATCGTCGCCAGTCTTTTAGATCAGCGAGACCCGCATTGGAAGGAAGACGTAATCCATTTATCGCCCGCGAAGGCGTTCCTTTCCTGTTGCTGGACGCCGCTATCCTTGGCTTCTCACTGAAGTACCTGAACGTGATTTTCGTCATTGCGGCAGCGTTGCTGTTCATCGTGCTGTTCCTGGTCTTTCGCGACCCGCGCCGGCTCATTCCCGCATCTCCTCTCGGTGTAGTCAGCCCGGTTGATGGCCAGATTATCAAGGTCGACCTCGTCGACAAGGGTGTTCTGCAAGGCGAGGCGCATCGCATTCAGATCCGTATTGACAGCATGGGCACTTATACGGCTCGCGCGCCGGTAGAGGGCAAGATCAGCGATCTGCGCTCGGTTGCCGGTGACCAGGTTGTCGACTACCGCACCAACGCACTTTGGATCAAAACAGACGAGGACGATGACATTGTGCTGCAGTTTCACGGTTACCGCTTTGGTTTGGCGCCGTTGTCATTCGCCCGCTATGGCGAACGGGTCGGCCAGGGGCAGCGTTGCGCTTATCTTCGTTTGACCCGAATCGCCGAATTACATCTGCCCATCGAGAGCAAAATCCTGGTCAAACCAGGTGACGCGGTTGTTGCCGGCACCCAATTAATCGGCAAGTTGACTCACAGCTAAGTGTAATGACCAGGGCGTCGTGGCAGACTATTAGTCTCCCTC
>CAYTNO010000186.1:0-4789 GCA_964439125.1 uncultured Woeseiaceae bacterium
CTGATTTCGGCCAGAGCAAGATCGCCAGGGTCGACCGCTCCCGTCTTGGAAGGCTTGACGAGCCCGAGCGCGCCCATGCCGCGAACCGTGATGTAGCCGAAATCATATTCGCCGGGAGCGTGAGACGTCCGCAACAGATGCGGATAGTGGTGATGGTTGTTTTGCCAACAGGCGCTGAAGGTTGCCGTCACCGGCAGCCAGTCGCCGATGTTCATTGCGTTGTCTGAATCTTCATAACGCCGCCAGCCCCAGCGACGGTCGTGGGTCCAGTAGTTCTGCACCATGTTTACCCACAGCGCGAAAACCCGGACGCCGAACCAAACTCCGATGGCGAATTTCCAGTCCCGAACGAATACCCACAGCAAGCCGATACTCAGAATCGGGGAGATAAGCATAAACACCGGATGAGAGACCAAACGGAACGGCCAGCTTTTCAGTATGTCATCGGTCGCCATATCCTCCTTGCAAGGGTAGGGGAACAGGCAGAGATACATCGTTTTCCAAAAGCCGTCAGCGCCGAGCTTGTTGGGGTCGCCTTCATGATCGGCGAATTTATGGTGCAGCCTGTGGCGGCTCACCCAACTGACGGGATCAACGTAGACGCCAAACGCGTTGTTGATGATGGTCACTGTCTTGATAAACCACGGTTTGAAATCCAGGGCTCGATGCGCAATGCCCAGGTGGATCACGTCTGACAGATAAACCCCGGCAATGAACCAGGAAACCAGCAAGTAGCCGAAGCCAACGGCCATTCCCCACCACGGACCAAGCCCGGGCGGTGCCAGAAAGGCTGATAACAGGAGCTGAAGCACAAGTGTGGCAAAGCCCAGTACGTTATAAATTTTCATAATTGAGTCCTGCAAAACTGGTTCGATAAGGGGTTGGTCAATCGGGTTGTATCATTCGCGATTTTCTCAACCGAGCAGCGTCCACAAAGTTGCGAACACGATAGATAGTGCGAACAGGATGCGGGTCGCGCGCGCCGACTTGGGGTTAGCGAAAATCGAGCGAATCCCGGAACCGATTGCCAGCCAGATGGAGTCAACAATAATCGCGACTGCGAAAACGATCAACGACGTGGCCAGGTACTGAGTGGAGAGCTCCTCCAAAGGTAGCAGAAATTGGCTAAACAACACGAAGAACGCGGCATACGCTTTTGGGTTGAGCAGGTTGAGTACAAACCCGTCCCGTAATCCTGGCACCTTGTGATTTGCGAAATCACCATCGCCTAACACCGGTGCTGTAGCGATGCGATACGCGACATACATCAGATAGGTGGCACCCAGAAGTTGAACGATCTTTTCTGCCTGTGGCCATTGAGTAAAGATTGCGGCAATGCCGAATACGGCACCCATCATGGCGCAGAACAAGCCCATCAAAATACCAGCGAGATAAGGCGCGCCAACGCGGACCCCGAATGTCGCCCCGACGGCCGCTAACGACAAAGTGGCCGGACCCGGTGAGCCCAGCAACACAGCAGTTGCAACCGTCAATGTAATTATTGCTTCGATCATTCAGCGCCTGGTAATACCAGCTTACTTGTCCCGGCAGGTAGTTATGACTTTCAACTTCACTGTATAACCTTTTTGAGCAAGTGCTATGATTTTGCGTCCAAAATGGATCGGGGCGCCTTAGCTTGAAGCCGGAGTTGTTACAAGGGTTCTATCTTGGGGACATCCTCATCGAGCCGCTGAAGCGGCAGGTGACGGGGCGTGGCGTTTCCGCGCAGCTGACGCCAAAGGCATCGGAAGTTCTGTTACAGCTGGCATCTGCTCCGAGCTCATTGGTCACCATCCCGTTTTTGCTTGAGAAAGTCTGGGGTGAGGGCCACGGCACTCCCGAAGAACTGCATCAGGTCGTCGACGAGATTCTCATTGCACTGCAGGATTCTATCGACGATCCGCAGCACATCCAGACATTGCCGCAACGCGGGTACCGCTTGATCGTTGCACCGCGCCTTTTGGAAAATAACACCTCCAGCAGCGTGATTGGCGCGAAAGGCGGATCGAACGTTTCTGAACATCACATTCTGCAAGACCTGCAACAACGCGGAGTGTTGGAAGCCGGCGTCGCCTACCTCATCATCGGCTGGCTGCTCATTCAACTCGCAGACGTGATCTTCGATCAACTATACCTGCCGCAGTGGGCTGGCACTTTTGTTACCGTTCTCGTAATTTCCGGATTTCCCATTGCTCTTGTTCTGTCCTGGTATCTGGAATTTCGTGATGGACGAGCTGTCGTTGATACAGGATCTCACACGCGTGTTCCGCGAGGACGTGTCAGACGCACCCGTTTGTCCATCATTGGTGCGCTCGCCATCGCGTCGATTATCGTCTTCAGTTATGACCGTCTCGTCGGATTGCCGGAGGAATCTGTGCCGACTAGTGTTGCCACGAGTGTTCCGACGACTCCGGACGAAGACATACTGCCAGTCGAATCAAATTCGATAGCAGTTCTAAAATTCCTGAATGTCGATGGCGGCGAACGTACGGAGATTTTTGCAAGCGGCTTTGCCGAGGAAATGATTAACCGCCTGGCTCGTTTGCCGACGATGTCGGTGGCCTCCCGCGGTGATGCCTGGTCGCTCGGCACATCGGCATCTTCCGACGATGTGCGACAGCGGTTGCGCGTTGCTTACTACGTAGAGGGCAGCGTGCGGCTAATCGGAGAATCGTTGAGCGTCAATGTGCGGCTCGTCGATTCACTAACCGGCTTCCAGATGACGTCGAGGAAATTCGACGAGAAGATCGAAGACTTCAACCAGGTGCTGCAGGAAATTATCAATGTCACCGTTGCTAATCTGCGTATTGCGCTACCGCCCGAAACGCAGACCATCCTGAATTCGATGTACCGGGAAACGGATGTCGATGCCTACATACTTTATCGCAAGGGCAAAGAGATCTACGAGCAACCACGAACGCCCGAAAACCTTTCCAAGGCAATCGATTTGTACGAGCAGGCACTCGTATTCGATCCGGTTTACGCGGCAGCACATGCCGGACTATGTGACGCGTATATCGCACTTTATAATCTCAGCAGTTCGTCCGAAGACATCGAGCGAGCCGAATCCGAGTGTTCCACGGCGCTGACGTCCAACCCCCGCCTGCACATGGTATATGCGGCGCTGGGCGAGCTTTATCTTCGCCTGGGCCGAGTGACGGATGCAGAAAGTGCATTCAATAAAGCGTTGCAAATCAATTCGCAAGACGTACCGGCAACACGCGGTTTGGCGGACGTCTATCGGCGGTCGCAGCGCTTCGCGCAGGCCGAGGATTTGCTGAATGCTGTGATTAGCGCCCAGCCGGGCAATTGGCGCGCCATAAACAGTCTCGGGACGTTTCTTTTCACGCTGGGTCGTTACAGCGAGGCGGCCGATGAGTTC
The DNA here is from genome assembly GCA_964439125.1 of uncultured Woeseiaceae bacterium. Taxonomy (GTDB): domain Bacteria; phylum Pseudomonadota; class Gammaproteobacteria; order Steroidobacterales; family Woeseiaceae; genus UBA1847. The sequence goes on from CAYTNO010000186.1 coordinate 3,383, forward strand.
AGGAAGGTAGTGTTTCTCGACCCCGATAATTTTCAGGCCAGGAGTAATCTGGGCAGCGCGCTGACGATGGCGGGCGAGTTCGAGATGGGCAGGCAGGTATTTGAAGAATCATTGGAAATACAGCCTCTTCGGCGAACGTACTCCAATCTCGGCGTAATCTATTACTACCTGGGAGAATTCGAAAAATCCGTTTCCATGTTGAGGCAAGCGGTAGATATGGGGCCGGGACAGGCAGTCTTGTGGCTGAATCTCGCTGACTCGCTGCACTTCACGGGCGAGGCGGAGGAGTCTGTGGCGGCATTCCGCAAAGCCCGCGACCTGAGCTCAAAACTACTCAGCGTCGATCCGTCAGATAGCGAAGCAATCGTTACACTCGCCTGGGCTGAGCACATGTTGGGCGAAAATCAGGAAGCCCTGGCGACCGTGGAAAAGAGTCTCGCAATCGATCCGGGTGATCCCTACGGGTACTACTACGACGCATTAATTCGCTATCAGTCAGGAGACGAAGACGCGGCTTTACAGTCATTGGAGGCCGCACTCGACATGGGGTATCCGCCGGGTTTGCTGGTTGCAGAGCCACATCTCGGAGAACTTCGCGCAGATGACCGCTTTCACGCAATTCTGATCGCGAGTTTCAAGTAGGGTCGTGCAGAAATCGCTGTAACGACGGATCGACTTTTTTTGTAATCATCGTTAATCGGCAATTTGCTGTGTATATTCGTCGGAGCCGCAACAATTTCGGGCTCGCCTGTTTGTTAACAACAATAATAATGAGGACAGAATAATGAACAAAAAAGTACTTATTGCAATACCGTTGTGCCTGGTTGGTTTTTACGGGATATCGACAAATACTACTGCGCAAGACGGTTGTCAGCTGATGGAAGTACCACCTGTATGCCAGGGTGGAGGGCGAATCAACATCAACAACAACTCCAAGAATATTTCGCCGCCCAACCTTTGCGCCAGTCCTGGCGAAACTATCGAAGTCAACGTAACGCCGGCAGGGACAACGGCGAGCATTGACGGCAAGGACGGCGGCTGGCCCAGAGAATCGGGCGCTTCATTCACAATCACTGCGCCCGCGGCAGATTCGTATGACTATAACGTGACTTTCGAGGACGGCTCCTGCATCGACCCGAGAATCATAGTCAGAGACTAGAGAACCGGCCCTGACGGGCGACGGATATCCGTCGCCCGGTCAACCGGACGGCAGATCTGGCAAAAGTGGATTAACGAGATCCGCAGCTCGTGCCCATGGCCGTACCTTCCCAATCCGGGTCAGCTACACCCTGCCAGGCGTCACCTATACGCGCCACCAGGTGCACGCGGCCAAAAGATGCGTGCGAGTCTACTGACGTGACTTGGAAGCCAGCTGTTTTCAGAGCCTCCGCAACGGCAATCGGCCAA
>CAYTNO010000187.1:0-4770 GCA_964439125.1 uncultured Woeseiaceae bacterium
CGGTGTTGGCAGCGGCGGCGGAGCGGCCAGTTCCGCGGGCGGTTTCATATTGATCTTTATTGTGTTGATCGGTTGGGCAGCCACCGGTCTTTATCGTGTCGATGAAGCGCAACGTGGTGTTGTGCAGCGCTTCGGCGCCTATACCATCACAACCATGCCGGGTCTGCACTGGCATATTCCTTTCCCGATTGAGACCGTCAACCTGGTGAATATCAACGAGGTCAAAAACTTCGCGTATCGCACGGAAATGCTGACGGCCGATGAGCAATACGTGTTCATTGATATGGTTGTGCAATATCGGCGTACGGATCCGGTCAAGTACAGTTTCGAGGTCGTCGAACCGGAACTGACTCTGCAGGACGTTACTGAAAGCGCGCTTCGGGAAGTTGTTGGCACCAGCGAACTCGAAGTTCTCATTGCAGCGCGACGCGATGAGATCGCGTCACGTTCCATGTCGGTCTTGCAGGAGACATTGGACAGTTACAACGCTGGCATCACCGTTACGTCAATATCACTTGAGACGGTTAACTATCCGCAAGCGGTTCAGGCGGCAGTTGATGATGCGCAGAAAGCACGTAATGACAGCGAACGCTTCGAGCTTGAAGCAGACGCTTATGCCAGGGACATCATTCCAATAGCCCGTGGTGATGCTGCTCGTATTAATGAAGATGCCCACGGCTATCATGATCGTGTCGTCGCAGACGCAGAAGGTGAGGCTGCACGTTTTGAGTCGCTTCTCGTCGAATATCAGAAAGCACCGGGAGTCACTCGTGAACGGCTTTATATCGATGCGATTGAAGAAGTATATGGCGGATCTAACAAGGTTTTCATCGACTCCAAGGGCAGCGGCAATCTGCTGTATCTGCCGATAGACAAGATGCTTAACGCGGCCGGTCGCACTGAAAAATCGTCTGATGGCACTCGATCCGCCGATTCGACACCTGCGGCGGTGAGGCCTAGTGATATCAGTGCCGAGCCCGTGGATGCGCGTGACAGGAGGGTACGACAATGACGAACGGAAAATTCTCTCTTGTAGTGCTTCTCGGCATCGCTCTGGTCGGTGTCGGTGTATCAGCTTTTACGGTTGATGAAACGGAGCTGGCGATTAAGCTGCGTCTGGGTGAGGTCATCCGTGCGGATTACGAGCCCGGCCTGAACTGGAAAATTCCGGCTATCCACACTATTCGTAAATTCCCGAAACGGATTTTAACGATCAGTGATCGTCCGGAGCGGGTATTTACGGCCGAGAACGAGGCGCTTGAAGTCGACTTCTTCGTTAAATGGCGCATCGTCGATCCGGTTCGTTTCTATACCTCCACGGGTGGCTCCGCAGTCATTGGGGACGATCGACTGTCAGAAATCATCAAGAATGCTGTAGTAACAGAGTTTGGTAAACGGACCGTGACCCAGGCAATATCCGTGGGTCGTGCCGAACTTATGCAGGACATGCTGACGACGGCGGCGGCGACTGCAGAGGATCTTGGCGTAGAGTTGATCGATTTTCGCGTCAAGCAGGTCGAGTTCATGGAGGACGTTCGCAATTCGGTGTACCAGCGAATGGCGGCAGAGCGTAAGCGAATCGCTGCCGAACGCCGCGCCGAAGGTCGTGCAGTAGCAGAACAAAAACGCGCCTCCGCTGACAGAGAACGTACGGTCATTCTCGCTGATGCTTATCGCGATGGTCAGAAAGTTCGTGGTGAGGGCGATGCGACAGCAGCCGCGACTTACGCCAGCGCGTACAACAAGGATCCCGAGTTTTATGCCTTCTACCGCTCGATCGACGCATATCGAAAATCGATGGGCAAGCAGGGTGACCTACTGGTTCTCGATCCTGATAACGACTTCTTCCGTTATTTAAACGAGTCGGATGGCGGTCGATAAGTCGGACTAAGCATGTATTGGACGGAGATTTTGACGGCGTGCGCGCTGCTCCTCGTGCTTGAGGGCATATTGCCGTTCGTTGGCCCGAGCCGATACAAACAATTGGTGGCGCAAATTGTGCGACTAAGTGACAATCAGCTTCGCGCCGCTGGCTTGACCGCGATGATTGCCGGACTGGTGCTATTATTTTTCGTACGTAGCTAAGAATCGGAATGACCATGGGCAAAAACGTCGTTGTCATCGGAACCCAGTGGGGTGATGAGGGCAAAGGAAAGATCGTTGATCTGTTGACAGATCGCGCTACTGCTGTAGCTCGGTTCCAGGGTGGACACAACGCCGGGCACACACTCGTCATCGATGGCAAAAAGACGGTTTTGCACCTGATACCGTCCGGCATCCTGCGCGACGGGGTTAGATGTTTTGTGGGCAACGGCGTCGTCTTGTCACTCGATGCGTTTGTCACTGAGGCAAATGCACTTATTGCCACCGGCGTACCGGTCTACGATCGGCTAAAAGTTAGCCCGGGATGCCCGCTTATCCTGCCGTCACATGCGGCACTGGACCTTGCCCGTGAAAAAGCCAAAGGCTCGGCCGCCATCGGCACGACAGGGCGAGGAATTGGCCCCGCATACGAAGACAAAGTCGCGCGTCGTGCTCTAAGAATTTCTGATCTATTCGTTCGCGAAAAATTTGCGGCGAAGCTTGGCGAAGTTCTCGATTACCATAACTTTTTGCTGAAAAACTACTTCCGCGCAGAGACTGTCGATTTTGCGAAAACCCTGGATGAAGCCATGCAAGCCGCGGAGATCATCGCGCCAATCACGGCCGACGTCACGCAGGAACTGCACGATATTTCTCAAGCAGGTGGCAGCATCTTATTTGAAGGCGCACAGGGTACGTTCCTGGATATTGACCACGGTACCTATCCGTTTGTGACGTCATCAAACACCGTTGCCGCAGCAGCAAGTACCGGTACGGGTATCGGACCGCGAAACCTCGACTATATTCTCGGCATTGTTAAGGCATACACGACACGCGTCGGAGCGGGTCCGTTCCCAACGGAATTGTTTGACGATCAGGGGGAGCATCTTGCGCGAGTTGGAGCCGAGTTTGGTGCGACGACCGGCAGGCCACGGCGTTGCGGTTGGTTCGATGCCGTCGCTTTGCGCCGTTCCATTATTAACAGCAGCGTGTCTGGGCTATGCGTGACCAAACTGGACGTACTCGACGAACTCGAGACGATCCAGATCTGCAATGGCTACGAGGTTGACGGTCAGGCGATCGCGGGTGTTCCTGTTTTTGTCGATAGTTTCGCGGACTGTAAGCCGGTTTACGAAGAACTGCCGGGTTGGCAGGAGTCGACGGTCGGTTTGACGAATGTCGATGATTTGCCGCAAAACGCGCGTGCTTATCTGGCTCGCATTGAGGAGCTCGCAGGCGTGCCTGTAGACATTATTTCAACGGGACCTGATCGGGAAGAGACGATTATCAAGCGCCACCCGTTCGAATAAAATCGCGGCAAATAGCGGCGCGAGCAATAGCCAGAACCCATTCACGTTGCAGGAGCAGCAGCGATAGTGAGCACCCGAAATCTGGTGTTTAAAGCCGGCCCAGGAGCCTTTGACTCAATTCGACGTCATGGGTTCTCTGCAGAACGCATCGGAACGCTCGCGGGGGCGTCGGGCGGCGCAAAATGGCTGGTTTTGAGTCATTTGGATCGTGTGCTGATAGGCAACATCCTTCCAGACTTCGAGGCGCCGCTTCATCTTGTCGCCACGTCCATCGGCGCGTGGCGTTTCGCGTGCTATGCGCAGCCGGATCCGCTGGCAGCCATTCAACGATTTGAAGACGCATACATCGACCAAAGTTACAGCGATAAGCCCGATATTCACGAGATAACTGCAAAAAGCCGCGAAATACTGAATGTAGCCATTGGCGAAAGTGGCGTGACTAATATTCTGAATCACCCGGTGCTGCGCACACATATCATGACGGTGCGCGCACGCAATATTGCGGCTTCTGAAAACCGACTCCTGCTTGCGGCCAGTCTGTTCGTTGCCGCTTCGATGAATGCGATCAGTCGGTCTACGCTGGGATTGTTCTACGAGCGGGCACTGTTTTTTGACGCGCGCGATTTGCCGCCATTTTTTGATGTCACCGGGTTTCCGCTGCAGCGCATACGCATTGGGCCTGACAACCTTGAAGACGCGATCGCCGCGACGGGTTCCATACCGCTTGTGCTTTCCGGTGTCCGCGATATTGCGCGTGCGACTCCCGGCGTCTATCGAGATGGCGGAGTCATTGACTACCATCTCGATATTCCTCACAGCGACTCAGACAAGCTCGCATTGTTCCCGCATTTCTTCGACCACATCGTGCCAGGGTGGTTCGACAAGAAACTGACGTGGCGCCGACCGAATCCGGCTCATGTTGACCGAACGATTCTAATTTGCCCGTCAGAAGAATTCGTTGCCAAGTTGCCGAACGCCAAGATTCCGGATCGCACGGATTTCGTCAATCATGCACCGGCGGAGCGCATGCAGATCTGGCGAAAGGTCGTCGCGGAGTGCGAGGCTCTTGGTGAAGAGCTCAACGACGTACTGGCCGGGAACGAACTCGAGTCCCGGTTGACGCCACTGTAAGAGTAGGCTGGATCAGCCCGCTGTTTTTGTCGTGGCGGTCCGCAGGCTGCAACGCGACGTAAGCATCTCATGCAGAGCGTCAACATCCTCATTCATCAGGTAGTCCGTTTGGTCTTTCCAGCCTCGTATCATGGGGAGGTTTCTGGCATTCACGAGCAGATGCTCTTCGCTGGATTGAACGTTAACCTCCCAGCCCGGAACGGCGATGACTGACCGGACCCGAACCCGATGATCCAGTAGTCGGCGA
>CAYTNO010000188.1:0-4752 GCA_964439125.1 uncultured Woeseiaceae bacterium
GCATCAGGTCAAAGTCATCAAGAAGGTCGTCGAGGCCGAAGAGTAGGCCTATCCCAAGTACCAGGATCTCCCCGCTGCCTTTCTGAGGTGCCGGGGAGATTTTTTTTGCTGCGTTCTAGGGCACAATACAGCGGCCCGTATCGGGCTGATGTCGTGTTTACCGAGGACTAGCCAAAATGCGTTACCCGTTTCTTAGTGTTTGTCTTGTTTTAACTCTGCTCATGTTCCAGGCTGCGTGCGTGCAGTCTGGCGGGATGCTCCACGATAAGCGCGAGGCGCACCTTGTCGACGTGCGTCAGCTGACCTCTGGTGGCGAGAATGCCGAGGCCTACTGGTCGCCGGACGGCAAAGAGCTGATTTTCCAATCAACAAACCCGCCGTTTGGATGCGATCAGATCTTTAGCATGCCAATTAGCGATCCCGCGGCACTTTCACTCGTATCAACAGGCATCGGCCGAACGACGTGCGCGTATTTCACTGCCGACAATGAGCGTGTGATCTACTCTTCCACTCACGCGACAAATGATCAGTGTCCCGCGCCGCCGGATCACTCGCGTGGCTATGTCTGGCCAATCTACGAGTCCTACCAGATATACAGCGTCAAACCTGATGGGTCAGATTTGAAAGCCTTAACAACGACTGATGCGTATGACGCTGAAGCGACTGTATGTTCGAAAGACGGCTCCATCGTTTTTACGTCAACCCGCGATGGAGATCTCGATCTTTATCGAATGGACGCCGATGGCAGTAATGTGAAGCGGCTTACGGATACAGTCGGATATGACGGCGGTGCGTTTTTCTCGCCAGACTGCTCGAAGATACTTTGGCGTGCGTCGCGACCAGCAGGCAAAGCGCTTGACGACTACAAAGCGCTGTTGACCGAAGGGATGATTCGCCCCAGCGCACTTGAATTATGGATGGCCAACGCTGACGGCAGCGAACAAAAACAGGTTACCTATCTTGGCGGCGCCAACTTCGCACCGTTCTTTTATCCAAGTGGTGATCGCATTATTTTCTCGAGTAACCACCACGATCCACAGGGGCGCGAGTTCGACATCTGGGCCGTGAACACGGACGGCACCCAGCTTGAGCAGATTACGTACACGGAGGGATTCGACGGTTTTCCGATGTTCTCTCCCGACGGCAAGTCGCTGGCATTCGCTTCCAATCGCAATCAAGGCAAGCCCGGCGAAACTGACATATACCTGGCGCGCTGGAATGACTCACAGCCAGAGGTCACAACTGCAGCGGCTGACCGTTACCGGAACGATGTAGCCTGGCTCGCTGATGACGAACGTGGCGGTCGCGGCCTCGGATCGCAGGGACTGGCAGATGCCGCCGATTGGCTGGAAGAGCAATTTACTGCGATTGGGTTGGAGCCGGCCGGCGAAAACGGCGGATTTCGGCAACGATTTGAAGCCGTCGTCGAAGTTGAACGCGGCTCTGCTGCGCAACTGCATATCGGCGCCGACGAGATACCCGCCGATGAATTCATGATTCCCGGCTTTTCCGCCAGTGGCACGATCAACGCGGACGTGATATTCGCCGGGTGGGGCATAGATTCAGATGAGCACGGTATCAACGACTACGAGGGTATCGACGCCGAAGGGAAAATTGTCCTGGTGCGTCGTTTCTCACCGACGGACGGCGCCTTTGAAGATGAGAAGATACAACGCCGTCTGGGTGATCTGCGTTACAAGGCGTTTACGGCCAGAGAACATGGCGCCGTGGGGCTGCTGATAGCCGATTTGCCGATCGGCGACGAGCAGGATGAGGAAGAGCCGCCATTTCCGAAACTGCGAGCCGACCCACAAGGTGACGCCGGTATTCCGGTGGCACTTATCAAGCGCAGGCAGGCGGAAGACCTCATTCAACAACCGCAGGTGGTCAAGTTCACGTCGGCGTTGATCGAACACAAGAAAAACGTCGACAACGTCGTTGCGAGGCTTAGCGCCGTGGAGCGCCTCGCAGGTTCCGTGTTGCTAGGCGCACATTATGATCATCTTGGTCGCGGCGGCGAGGGCTCACTCGCACCCGAATCCAATGAGCCACACAACGGAGCAGACGACAACGCTTCCGGCACTGCGGCACTGCTAGAGGCTGCGCGATCGCTTTTTGAGCACAGAGCCGAATTGAAACGCGACGTGGTATTTGTTGCATTCACTGCCGAGGAGTCTGGATTACTTGGGTCCAGCGAGTTGGCACGCAACCCACTGCCTGGGCTCGCCCCTGATGGGCTTGTTGCGATGTTGAATATGGATATGGTCGGCCGCCTGCGTAACAACCGTGTGTCGATACTCGGCGGCGATTCGGCAGAGGAATGGGGCGCGCTCGTTCAGCCGCATTGCGATGAGCTCAAAATTGGCTGCAAGCTCGGCGGTGATGGCTATGGGCCATCCGACCAGACGCCGTTTTATGCGGCTGGTGTGCCGGTCTTGCACTTTTTTACCGGCGCTCACGATAACTACCACCGGCCATCTGATGATGTCGTCTATCTCAACGCGTCAGGCGGTGCTCGTATAGCACAACTGGTTGCCGACATAGCGCTGGATCTGACCGCATCAGAGGGGCTCACGTACAAGGAATCGGAGGCACCAGAGCCTCAGGGCGACTCGCGTAGCTATGGCGCTTCACTGGGCACCATTCCTGACTATACGGGCGCACCTGACGACCGGCTGGGCATGTTGTTGGCGGGTGTGCGGGCAGGTGGCCCGGCAGACCTGGCCGGGCTGGAACGAGGCGATCGGATTATCGAATTGGCAGGGCGCGAGGTGCGTGACATATACGACCTGATGTACGTGCTGCGCGATGCCAAACCGGGTGAGGAGGCAACCTTCGTCGCCGAGCGCGGGGATGAGCGCATTGAAGGTAAAGTCACTTTTGGCACCAGCACCCGCAGGTAGTAGATCGGGATGTCCATGACGAACCTTATGAGAGTGTCAGCGCATGGCTGACGCTCGGCTCGAACAGATGACCGGCCTCGAGGTTCTCAGCGCAATTGTGGACGGCACGATTGCGCATCCAACGATGGCGCACACGCTCGGTTTTCGGCTGACCGAAGTCGAAGAGGGTCGCGCAATTATCACGGCGGAACCGAGTGGAGACTATCTCAATCCAAATGGCTCCGTTCACGGCGGCTGGCCCGCCGCGGTGCTCGATTCGTGCATGGGATCATCGGTTCACTCGACCTTGCCAGCCGGCGCCGGATTCACGATCGTCGAGTGCAAAATCAACTTCGTGCGGCCCATCGTGGCAAAGACAGGTACCGTGCGAGGAGAGGGGAAAATCGTAAATGTCGGCCAGAAGATCGGTTTGGCAGAGGGAGTCCTGCGCGATAGCGCTGGCCGGATCCTTGCCACCGGTACGACGACTTGCCTGATTAATCGACCCTGATTTTTTTGGCCGAAAACCGATTACCTAGTCGGCTGGTGTCGTTGGTGGGGCGTACGGGTTTGGTGGCATCAGGTCCGGCGGAATCGCCGCACGACGCCGGTCTTCTTGCGGCGGATAATTGTCAGCCAGGTAGGTGGTGATTCTGGATTCAGTGTCGGGGTCGAATTGCCACAGATTCTGTTTTTCCTGCATCCAGCGAATCAGTTTCAACCAGTGACTCTTGGAGCCACGCTGTTGAGTAATCAGTTTGGGCGAATGACAGGAGATACAGTTGTTACGCACGAGTTCCCAGTCGCCGGTCATTTTCAATCCGCTGAACGCGTCAAGTGCCGGTTCTTGCGCGGCTGCGGCAGCAGTAACGGCGCAAGCGGCGGCCAGCATCAGCAACCGTCTTGCCTGGGAGCTCATTAGGCTACCTGCAAAGCAATACGGTGGCAGGCATTGTTCAGATAACCCTTTGGATTCCAGCCCGGCAAGATCATAGGTTGGGATCTTCCGGCACTGTCAGTGGCGCGCGCCCATACTTCATAGTAGCCGGCTTCAGGAAATTCAACTGCAGCCTTCCAGCGCTGCCATGCCAGGCGATTGGCCGGGGCGTTGAGCTTCGCTTTCTGCCAGGTTGCGCCGAAGTCGATGGATACGTGAACTTTGCGAACTGCGAAGTCGCCTGCCCAGGCGTGGCCGCGTAAAGTGAGTTTTGTGCCAAGTTCATGTTGCAGACCTGACTTCGGGAACGTGATGAGCGACTTGACCGGCATCGACTCGATAATACACATCTCATCTACTGGGACTTCGCTGCCGGGAGCGACAGGCTTGCACGGTACCCGGTACGATGTGCCCGTCATTTTCGGGCCGTCGTGTACCTGGTTGCGAATAACAATCTTCCTGAGCCACTTGCCGCATACAGAACCGGGCCAGCCACCGCACACCAGGCGCAGTGGGTAGCCATTCATCGGCGGAATGTCTTCACCGTTCATTGCCCAGGCGATGAGCGTTTCGTCCTCTAGCGCCTTGGCAACCGGTACACCACGAGAAATTGGCACCTTGTTCGGGTCGCTGCTGACGTGCTTGTCTGCACCGTAGTAGGCAACGTACACCGCGTCGTCCTTAATGCCGACATGCTCGAGCACATCCTTCAGGCGAACGCCCGTCCATGACGGGCAACCAACAGCACCGATAGACCATTGGTTGCCGGCGGCCGGCGGTACGAATTCGCTACGGCCATTGCCGCCGCACTCAAGTTGCAACTGGTACGTGTGGTGCTTGAATTTCTTTTTGAGTTCGGCGGCTGTAAACGACATTGTGCGTGCGGCCGACTCCCCGCCGATCTCGACCGTCCACGCTTCGGGATCAATGTCG
>CAYTNO010000189.1:0-4743 GCA_964439125.1 uncultured Woeseiaceae bacterium
CGAATCTTAGCGAGGCCAGGTCTTTAATCTCCAGGGTTAAATCCAGAGGTTGCCATCTGCATAAATAGGCCCGAGCGAATGTCCGTCGACCGATATGTCAGCCTGCGTATCTTCGCGCTCGAGCAGCCTTATTTCGATTTCCTGTCCGGCGGCGATAACAATGGGTCTGTCGGCCAGGGTGTGCGGACAAATGGGTACGATAACCACGGCATCGAGCTGCGGTTCGATGATAGGACCGCCACAACTGAGAGCGTAGGCTGTCGAGCCTGTCGGGGTCGCGACAATCAGACCATCGCCCGAATGTGTATTGACGAACTGGCCAGCGACACTGGCTTCGATGTCCACCATGCGGCCGGTGCCGTGTCTCTGCAGAACCACGTCATTAAATGCTGTGGCTGAGACGGTTGTGCCATCTGCGAGCTCGAGTTTTGCATTTAGAAGGAGGCGCGCTTCAGTCGTGTATTCGCCGCCCAGGACGTGATCGACGCTGGCGATCATATCGTCCGGAGTCACGTCGGCAAGAAAACCGAGCCTGCCATGGTTGATTCCAAACAAGGGAACGCCGCTATCGCGAACAAGGCTGCCGGCGTAGAGCATCGTGCCATCGCCGCCAATTGCGATCACGAGATCTGCATTGTCGGCGAGCTGCGTTGTGCTGACGCGCTCGACCGGCAGGTCCAGAGTCATTTCATTGGCGGCCAGCACCACAACGCCAGTTTTTGTTAAGTGCTTGACCAATATTTTCATCGGCTCAGCGACACGGGAATCGTCGTGCCGACCGACTACGGCCACTTTCTGAAACTCAACGCTCATTGTTAGTCCGCGAACCCTCTTGACCCACCGCCAAGCCATTGCTAGCGTGTGGAAAGATACCCTAACACAGCGAGTAGTTTGCGAAATTTTCGTATTTCTTGCGAATGTCTGCAGAAGCAATCACAACTCCACCTAACGATCGCGCCCAACATTTGTTGCGTGTCCTGATCCAGCGGTATATCCGTGACGGCCAGCCGGTCGGTTCACGTACGCTGTCGAAAGACGCCGGTCTGGATCTAAGTCCAGCGACGATTCGCAATGTTATGTCCGATCTCGAAGATATGGGCATGGTGTCGGCTCCGCATACGTCGGCAGGACGCGTTCCCACACCGAAAGGCTACCGCTTGTTCGTCGATACCCTGGTTCGTTATCGACAACCTAAAGACGACGATATCGATATGTTGCGTTCGCAGATTCGCCGTAAGGTCGACGATGCGGATGCCCTGGTCGTGTCGGTGTCGAACATGTTGTCAGACTTCACGAGTCTGGCCGGCGTTGTGACTGTTCCGCGCGGGCAGCACGCGGCGTTGCGCCAGATTGAGTTTCTGCCACTTTCGGAAAACAGAATTCTCGTCATTCTCGTGATCAACGATCGCGAAGTTCAAAACCGCATTCTGCATACCGATCGCGATTATTCCGCGTCAGAGCTTCAACAGGCAGCGAATTTCATTAACCAGCACTATGCCGGTGTCGAGATGCCGCAGGTCAGGGAACAGTTGCTCACCGATCTGGAGTCCACCAGGGACTCGATGAACGAGGCAATGCACGACATTATCTCGGTCGCGCATTCAGCGATGGGCGGACCAGACCATCCAGATGGCGAATATGTTCTGGCCGGAGAAACGAACCTGATGGGATTTGCAGAGCTGTCGGACGTCGATACCCTGCGGCGTCTTTTCGAGGCCTTCTCGCGCAAGCAACAAATCCTGGATCTGCTTGACAGGAGTATTAATGCGGATGGTGTGCAGGTTTTTATTGGCGAGGAGTCGGGCTTCCGAATTCTGGACGACTGTAGCATCGTTACGGCGCCGTATAAGCTGGATGACGATACGATCGGCGTCCTCGGAGTCATCGGACCCACGCGAATGGCCTACGATCGCGTAGTACCTATCGTGGACATCACGGCACGCTTGCTCAGGTCTGCACTTAATTCCTAGCCCCGGCAACCGTTTTTCCGTCACAGCTCTTGATATTTGTGGCCGTGTCCCCACACTTCACACTTCATTTGAACAGGCCAACGCAATAGGGAGCCGATGCCAATGAATGGACAACCCGAAAGTCCCGAGGTCGAATCCGAGGTCGAATCCGAGGACGTCAATCCGGAGGTCGAAGCAGACGCTGCGATCGCCGAATTGCAGGCGAAAGCGGACGACAACTGGGATCGTTATTTGCGCTCGGCCGCTGAGGTCGAAAATGTTCGTAAACGTGCCGTTCGTGATGTCGAACATGCGCGGAAATATGCGCTCGACAGCTTTGGCAGAGAGATGCTCGACGTCAGGGATAGTCTTGAGTTGGGATTAACAGCCGCGGATGCCGCCGATGTCGAGAGCATTGTGGCTGGCAGCCAGGCGACACTAAAGCTACTGAGCACTACTTTTGAGCGTTTCGGCATCGTCGAGGTGGATCCTGAGGGCGAGCCTTTCGATCCGGAATTTCACGAAGCCATGACCATGCAGCCATCGGCCGACGCCGAGCCTGGTTCGGTTTTGACCGTGATTCAGAAGGGTTACACGCTCAATGGGCGTCTCTTGCGCCCGGCACGGGTCATCGTCGCGGCAGAGCCGGTCGATCCGGAATAGCTGAAAAAGGGCGCGGATTGGCTTGAAACCGCCGCGCACGGCCCCACCTAACAGCCAGATTTGCAGTATTTGTTAAAGAATTCGGAGTAAGAAACATGGGAAAAGTGATTGGTATTGACCTCGGTACCACCAACTCCTGCGTAGCAGTGATGGAAGGTGATACACCCAAGGTTATCGAAAACAGCGAGGGCGATCGCACGACGCCGTCGATTGTCGCGTTCAGTAAAGACGACCAGGTGCTCGTCGGCCAGTCGGCCAAGCGCCAGGCGGTGACGAACCCGACCAACACCTTGTTTGCGGTCAAGCGACTCATTGGTCGACGTTTCAAAGACGATGTCGTGCAGCGCGATATCAATATGGTGTCGTACAACATCGTCGAGGCGGACAACGGTGATGCCTGGGTTGAAGCTAACGGCAAGAAGATGGCTCCGCCAGAGATTTCGGCTCGCGTATTGATGAAGATGAAGAAGACGGCTGAGGATTATCTTGGCGAAGACGTCACCGAAGCCGTTGTTACGGTTCCGGCGTACTTCAACGACTCGCAGCGCCAGGCAACCAAAGACGCTGGCAAGATTGCGGGTCTTGATGTCAAACGCATTATCAATGAGCCCACAGCTGCGGCGTTGGCTTACGGCATGGACAAGAAACGCGGTGACGCGAAGATTGCGGTCTTCGACCTCGGTGGCGGCACCTTTGACGTTTCAATCATTGAAATTGCAGAAGTGGACGGCGAGCACCAGTTCGAAGTGCTGGCGACCAACGGCGATACCTTCCTCGGTGGCGAGGACTTTGACATGCGGGTCATTGAGTACCTCACGTCTGAGTTCGAGCGCGAGAGCGGTGTTGATGTCACGAAAGATCCGCTGGCGATGCAGCGCGTCAAAGAGGCTTCCGAAAAAGCGAAGATCGAGCTGTCGACTCAGCAGCAGACTGAAGTCAACTTGCCCTACATCACGGCTGATGCGAACGGGCCGAAACACCTGACGATTAAACTGACGCGCGCCAAGCTCGAATCTCTCGTAGACGAGCTCGTCGAGCGGACGATTGGGCCGTGCAGGATCGCGCTCAACGATGCTGGTCTCAAGGTCAACGAAATTGACGACGTTATTCTCGTCGGTGGCCAGACCCGTATGCCTAAGGTTCAGGAAGAAGTGCAGAACTTCTTCGGCAAGGAACCGCGCAGAGACGTCAACCCGGATGAAGCTGTAGCGCTTGGCGCTGCCATTCAGGGTGGCGTGCTTTCCGGTGAAGTCAAAGATGTCCTCTTGCTCGATGTTTCGCCGCTGTCACTTGGTATTGAGACGCTTGGCGGCGTCATGACCAAGTTGATCGACAAGAACACCACCATTCCGGCCAATGCCGAGCAGGTGTTCTCGACGGCAGATGACAATCAGACGGCTGTGACTATTCACGTTCTGCAAGGCGAACGTGAGCGATCAGTCGATAACAAGTCCCTCGGACGATTTGACTTGGCGGATATTCCGCCGGCGCCGCGAGGTATGCCCCAGGTCGAGGTAACTTTTGATATCGACGCGAACGGAATCCTCAATGTGTCGGCCAAAGACAAGGCGACGGGCAAGAGCCAGAATATCGTTATCAAAGCCTCGAGTGGATTATCAGATAATGAGATCGAGACCATGGTCTCGGATGCCGAGAGTCATGCCGAAGAGGATCGCAAGTTTCGCGAACTCGTCGATGTGCGCAATCAGGCAGACGGCCTGATCCACGCATCCGAAAAGACGCTCAAAGATCTCGGTGAAAAGGCAAGCAGCGAAGAACGGCTCAATATCGAAAACGCTGTATCGGATCTGAAGTCTGCTCTGGAGAAAGACGACATAGATGCGCTGCAGGCCAAGACTGCGGCGTTGGCCGAGGCGTCTGGAACTTTGGCGCAGAAATTGTACGCTGAACAAGCAGAGCAGGAGGCAGGTGATGCATCCGCTGAGACTGCTGGAGACGATGTTGTCGATGCGGAGTTTGAGGAAGTAGACGACGACAAGTCGAAGTCTGAGTAGACTGCAGCACCTTAGAAGCTAATTGAGGGCGCCGCTTGCGGCGCCCGGTCATTTGAAGCCATGGCAAAACGCGATTACTACGACGTACTTGGGGTCTCTCGAACGGCATCCGCCGA
>CAYTNO010000190.1:0-4743 GCA_964439125.1 uncultured Woeseiaceae bacterium
GCCGCATTGCCGGCTCAAAATATGCGCATCGACGGTCGCGGGGAATTGAAAGAAGGCTTCTACGCCGACGTCGTGGTATTCGATGCGGAGACGATCCAGGATCATGCGACGTTTGTTGAACCACACCAGTACGCAACCGGGATGCAGCATGTATTCGTCAACGGCGAGCAAGTCCTGAAGGATGGCGAACATACAGGCGCCACTCCGGGCCGAGTCGTGCGTGGACCCGGCTGGATCGAAAAATAGCGTAAATTCTTGTCGAGAGTGCCTGGTTCCACCCGGCTAACCGGCCTCCGGTAACGGTGCTCCCGCAGATGGTGGAACCTCCCTGGTTTTTCGTTCGGCCAGGAACGGAATCACCAGTATCGGAATTATCGCCAGAGCAGCGTCGAGATAGAACATCTTGCTGTAACCCCACGCGCCAACGGCAGCGCCCTGCCAGGCGTTTGTGTATGAAATCATCAGGTTTCGCAATGCCATGAAGCCAGTGAATTGAGTCGCAGCAATCGCCGGATTGGTAAGTCCCATGAATATGGCAGCGCTCGTGCCATAGTGCATTCCCATCGCCAGGTAAAACAGTAAAGCGGCGGTGAAGTATTGTTGCACGGTGATACCTTCCAAACCGGAATCACCACCCAGCATGAAGCCAAGATAAACGGCTGGAAAAATTGTCATCGTGTAAAAAGTGGCCAACATTTTGCGCCGACCGAGATGATCTGCCAGCCAACCGCCGAGGACACAACCAAAGCCCGACACAATGGTGCTGTAAATATTGAGTTTCGCGATCTGCCCATCAGACATGCCGATGTCGACCTGCAATGTTGTGGAAACTCCTGATGCAAGCGCCATCGCACCAAACGGCAACAGTGCGAAGAAAACGCCAACCATCGGACCTGAGCCAGACTTAAAAAAACCGGTATGCAACTCACGCAGGAAACCGCCGATCGACTCTCTGAACTTCTTCCAGACTTCCGCAGATTTCTCAGCAACCATAGATACGGCCGTTGGGTCTTTGACGAAAAACAAAGTAAAAAGCAGCACTATCGAGAGCAAAAGGCTGACATACAGAAATGACACATCAAAGCCGTATAACTCCGACACGAACATGGCACCGCCACCTCCGAGCCCCTGCCCGATATATGCGCCACCAAACATGAATCCGTTGCCCTGTCCGCGCTCTTCAGGAAGTAAGGAGTTAACCGCCAGGGAATCGATAGCGATATCATTCGTCGCCGCGAAAACGTTATGCACGATGACAAGCGTGATCAATAAATCGAAATGCGTGGAGTGGTCGATCTGAGCCACCGCGAACAAAGTGATGATCATCAGTACCTGACAAATGACTATCCAGGCTTTACGGCCGCCAAATCGCTTCAGACCGACAAGATCGACCAGCGGTGCCCATGCCCATTTGAATGCCCAGGGTAGGTAGAACGACGCGACGAAAGCACCGACCTGAGCGACGTCCATACCCTCACGTCTCATATACGCCGCCATGGCCACAGCGGCGAACCCGAGCGGAATCCCTTCGCTGATGTACAGGATTCCAAACGTAGTAAATCGACCCTTTTTCGAGTCGAGCATGTTCTTCAAGGCCATACATTTCCCCCAGCGCCGTACAGTGCCTTTTTCCGCCGGTGGCGACAAGCGCTCCTCGAATCTCCCTGCCGATGGGGTTGCTATCCCATGGTATTGTTCGTCAATTCATTTTGCAGTGAGTGAGCCGATGTCGACCCCCGCTATCTCCATTGTCTTTTTCCTGGTTGCCTCATTTCTAGGTGCGCTCGGACAGTACCTCTACAAGTCCGGCGCCGATCTGGCCGGCGGGTCGGTCGCCAGTTATCTGCTCAACGTCCGTTTGCTGTTCGGGATGCTTTGCTACGTGGGCGTAATGGTCTTGTTTGTGGCCGCTTTTAAGAAAGGAGGCTCGTTGACTGTTCTTTACCCAACCTACGCCACGACTTTTATTTGGGCGGCGCTAATCGCGCTGTTAGTCTACGGAACACCAATCAAACCGATTAACGCTGCAGGTATGGGCCTGCTAATCACCGGCATGTATCTAATGGGAAAATAGATAATGAATTTCAGCGCGGCCATTTCTAACGATATTTTTCTTACCTACGTCATGGTCATTGTTGGACTTCTTGCCGTCGCCGGTCTATTGCTCGGGCTGATGACAGCCCTTGGTAAGAACGTCTCATCGGTATGGAGAACCTACCGTGGCTGGCTGGTCATGGTTCCGCTGGTTTTGGGTACGATCCTGCTAGGTAGAACTGCGACGATCGTCGGCGTCACACTGCTAGCGATGTTTGGCTTCAAGGAATTCGCGAGAGCCACTGGCCTGTATGAAGATTGGTGGCTAACCGGGCTCGTATATCTTGCGATAGTGGTTCTTGGTGTCGCCTCATTCGTGAGCGACCCGCGCCTGGACTTCCCTGGTTGGTTCGGCCTGTTCATAACACTGCCTGCCTATGTGGCCGCTGCAATACTGCTGGTTCCGATTCTGCGCAATCGTTCCAAAGGGCAGCTTCAACAAGTGGCGCTGGCTATTGTTGGCTTTCTGTATTTCGGTTGGATGTTCAGCCATCTCGGCTTCCTCGCAAATACGAATTACGCCTACGGCTACATTCTGTACCTGGTCTTCGCTGTGGAGATCAATGATATTGCAGCGTTTACGTGCGGCAAACTTTTTGGCAAACACAAACTCAGGGAGAACATTAGCCCGAACAAGACCATTGAGGGCGCGATAGGCGCTATCTTTGTTTCGCTCCTGGTTCCATGGATGCTGTGGTTCTCCTTCCCGCATTTTGAGCCGTGGGATCTTGTTTTGGTTGGCCTGATTGTTGGCATCGGAGGTCAACTTGGAGATCTGGTGATTAGCTATATCAAACGGGATATCGGCATAAAAGACATGGGCGTTCTCATTCAGGGGCACGGCGGCATTCTGGATCGCATCGACAGCATGATCTTCGTCGCACCTATATTTTTCCATGTCATTCGCTGGGTTCACGGCATCCGTTAACAGGTAATCGCGATGGACGAATGGGAATACCATCCTCCACCGGACATCGATGAATCGATGTCCGAACATCTGCAGAATTTTCCGCGGCAACCCTACATGCTGGTCTACGCAATCCGGTCGATTGCAGCGCTACTGCTACGAGGGTGGATGCGTGTTTACCATCGAATGCGCATTGATGGCCGAGATCATTTACCTGCAAGCGGTTCCTATATCCTTGTCTGCAACCATACCAGTCACCTCGACACGCTCTGCATGTTGTGCTCCGTGCCACTCAAGCAGGTTCACAGGGCGTTTCCCGCGGCCGCAGCCGATTATTTTTTCTCGAACCTCCCTCGCAGCGCCGTTTCCGCCATTCTGATTAATGCCCTGCCGTTTGATCGCAAAGCCAAGGGCGCAGAGAGTTTAACGGTCTGTTCCAAGCTGCTGGAGAATGATGGCAATATTCTGATCATCTTTCCTGAAGGAACACGCACAACCACCGGCGAGATGGGGCGATTTCGCTCAGGCATTGCTCGACTCGTAGTGGGCACTGAGCTACCCGTCATCCCCTGTTACCTTGAAGGTGGGCTGGGCGCGTGGCCAAAGGGAGTGCTCTTACCGCGTCCTCGTCGCCTGCACTTGCGAATCGGTGCATCCCGGTCGTATTCGCATCTCGATAAGACAACCGCATCAGTTCGTGCAATTTGTCATGACCTTGAAGAACGCGTCGCTAAACTTGGGAGAAGCAACGGATGACCATTTACGATCTTAAGCCGGCGTTTCAAAATCTTTTGAGGCCAGTATGCAAGGCGCTGGCGAATGTGGGCATAACGGCCAATCAGGTAACGATCGCGGCATTCATAGTATCGATCGTGGTCGGCGCAATATTCGCGTTGAACCCAACCGCGAGATGGGCTGCCCTTTTGGTACCAATCTGGCTTTTCCTCCGCATGGCACTAAATGCAATCGATGGCATGCTTGCGCGCGAGCACGGCATGCAAAGCGCGTTGGGCGGAATTTTGAACGAACTCAGCGACGTGTTGGCGGACGCTGCATTGTATTTGCCATTTGCATTCGTGCCCGGCATCTCGCCGTCGCTTGTCGTGGCTGTTGTTGTGCTGTCAATTCTCACTGAAATGGCAGGTGTGGTCGCAGTACAGATTGGAGCCAGCCGTCGTTATGACGGGCCGATGGGCAAGAGTGATCGCGCTTTCGTATTTGGATTACTCGCTCTGCTGTTAGGCCTGGGCATCAATCTCCAACTGTGGGCCAATGTTGCACTGGCAATTGTCGCTGTTCTTACGGCCATAACGGTGTTCAATCGATCGTCAAAAGCTTTACAGGAATTGTCTGTCTGAAATGTAACGCGCCAGAGCGATCGGGCCAGTCGCCGCGCCAGAAGTCAACTAAGTGTAAGCCAGTATTGCCAGCACTTTCCCACGCTGGTTCCATACGCGCTGTTCGCTCTGGCGAGAGTGAGAAATCCGTCAGGACGGCAGCGTTGGACCTCAACTTTTGGCTACCAAGGACTTACCATGAAACGCACAATTCCTCTTTTCGCTTCCGCGATCGCACTATTCACGCTCATTGCGCCGGCACAGGCTCATGAGGAAGGCCAATGGATCATTCGCGCCGGCTTGGGCAGCGTCGCACCCGATAGCAAGAACCTCGATCTTTCGGATGCAGTAGATACCATCACGGTTGAAGTCGACTCGGGGACAAGTCTTACGCTGGTCGGAACC
>CAYTNO010000191.1:0-4727 GCA_964439125.1 uncultured Woeseiaceae bacterium
CAAGACAACATCGATAAGATCGTCGGAATCCTGCACATGCGGCGGCTGGCAAACCTTGCGCGCCCCTCATTCGATAAGAACGCTTTTGTCGAATTACTCGAAGAGCCGTATTTCGTCCCGGAGGGTACGCCGCTCAGCACTCAGCTTGTTCAATTTCAGAGACGGCGACAACGCATCGCATTGGTTGTTGATGAATATGGCGATATTCAGGGCATCGTCACTCTCGAAGATATCCTTGAAGAAATCGTGGGTGAATTCACGACTGACCCGGGTGACGATGTTGAAGATGCCATTCGCGATGGCGCAGACACATGGCTCGTCAACGGCGCGGCAAATATTCGGGAACTGAATCGTGCGCAGAACTGGTCGTTACCGACGGACGGGCCAAAGACGCTCAACGGACTCATTGTTGAAATGCTGGAAACAATTCCTGAACCGACGACCTGCTTGAAAATAAGTGGTTACCCGCTTGAGATTCTTGCAACGGATGACAATCGCATCCGCACGGTGCGTATCGGACCTCGCGTAGATGATGCGGACAACTCAGATTAAAAAACTTCGTCGAGAGCCTCGCTGACTCGCTTAACGCCAGTCACACGAATTCCATCAATTTTCTTTTTGGGCACATTTGAGTGCGGTACGATCGCATGAGTGAAGCCCTGTTTTGCGGCGGCAGTTATGCGTTCTTCGCCAAAACGAACTGGGCGAATCTCACCCGCCAGTCCTACCTCGCCAAAACTAACGAGCCGTTCTCCACAGGCTCGGTCACGAAAACTCGACGCGATCGAGATAAGGGCCGGGAGGTCAACGGCCGTTTCCGACAATCGCAGACCACCCACAACATTGACGAAGACGTCTTCCGTACCCAGCGCAATGTCACCGTGACGTTGTAAAACAGCCAACAGGAGCGCGAGGCGATTTTGATCGATGCCCGTGGCGAGACGTTTGGGATGTGAGGTCATACCATCGGCCACGAGTGCCTGGATCTCGACAAGCAGAGGACGACTACCCTCCCAGGCAACTGACACGACACTGCCTGGCTCCGATACCGTTTCGCGCGAGAGAAATATCGCCGACGGATTGCTAACCTGGCGGAAACCGGTTTCGGTCATCGCGAAGACGCCCATTTCGCCGCTGGCGCCAAAGCGATTTTTCACCGAGCGAATAAGTGTGTAGCGACTCGCGGGATCACTCTCGAAATACAGAACCGTATCAACCATGTGCTCGACGACTCGCGGCCCTGCTAACGCGCCTTCTTTTGTCACGTGGCCAATCAGGAAAACGGAAACTTCTTTCTGCTTCGCAAATTGCACTACACGACCGACACATTCGCGAAGCTGCACGACCGAGCCCGGTGCGGACGGCAGATCTACACTCGACATAGTCTGAATTGAGTCTATGACCAGAATTTTCGCACTGCTCGCAACTGCATGGCCGAGTATGTTATCGAGCGATGTATCTGCCAGCAGTTGCAGATCTGCCGATGCCAAGCCTAATCGTTGCGACCTTTGACCGAATTGTCGCAGTGACTCTTCGCCGGTCGCATAGAGGACAGCGGATTCTGTCGACAAATTGGCGGATACCTGTTGCAGCAAGGTCGATTTGCCGACGCCGGGGTCACCGCCGAGCAGCACAACCGCACCCGGCACCAGTCCACCACCAAGAACCCGATCGAATTCGGCGAAGCCCGTAATGTGACGGTGCGCGAGATCGTCGGGCAGCGAATCGAGACCCGCTGGGGCACTGGCGACTTCGCTTTTTCCCCGCGTTGGCGCAATCTGCGTCTGCGCCAGCGTGTTCCACGCCGAGCAATCGGGGCATTGCCCCACCCATTTGACGCTATGAGCACCGCAATCCGTGCAAACGTAGGCAATTTTCGCTTTAGACATCAATAACTTATTGTTTTATAGGGCGTTTTCTGTACGAGTCCGAACAGCAGGCGTGAATTCCGGACTTGAGTCACAGTCTGGATTGGCCGCAAGCTCAATGATAGCACCGCTTCCGCTGCAGTTTATTACATAAAAATGCCAACCCTATCTCATTACGAGAGGCGGGCTTTTCTTATACTTTCGGTCTTGAAAAGGGAATCTTTTGCGTTGAAACCAGAGCAAAAACAAAAACGTAACCGTCTGATCGCACTCAGTTTTGTTAGTGTGTTGCTGCTGCTCGTGTACGGTCCGCTGGCACAATGGTTTGTTGCCGCCGACCGGGTATTGTATGACCAACTCGCCACACACCTGCACACCGAACCGCTCGATCATGCCGTTATCGTTAGTGTTAATCCCGCGAAACTTAGCGCCAACGAAATTTCAGACAAGTACGGACAAATCATCGCAGTCCTGGGTCGAAGTAAAGTCAAGCGCATCATTATTACCGAGCCACCTGAGCTTGCCGACAACGAAAACTTGCCGGGTTGGGCAGCTGCAATGAATGCGATCGTGCCGGTATATGCGCCGACCCGCCATCGACTAGCTGACCTTGCAACGCGGGACGGCTTCATCGACCTGGTTCCGGACAGCGACGGGGTTCTGCGCCGAGCAACACTTTGGCAATTGCACGAAGGGGTGATGTCCCCGTCACTGCCACTCGCGATAGCGTTTGATAATGAGGATCTAGGTGTTTCGCCTCGAATGTCGACAACCGATGATGCCATTTTCGTTGCGAATTACTCGGCTCTGCCACGAGTAGACGTTGCGGATTTGCTTTCATCGGAAACGGACAAGTCGCCTCTGGTCGGCGCAACTGTTTTCATAGACTCATCGCCGGAGCTTGTCGGCGCCGTTGCAATGCTGCCGTCTGGGCAATTCGTCACCGCATCTGAGATCACTGCAGCCCTGTTGTCGGACGTCGAAAATGACCAAGCCATCATTGCCCCTTCGTGGGTTAGCGCGATGGAATGGCTGGCACCTATGCTGCTCGCTATCGTCGCTGTCCTGTTCATGCCGGATAGAAACCGCAAGGATATTTTTGTGATTGCGGGAGTTACCATCGTAGTGTTATTGCTTCTTGAAACTCTACTCCTCTACATCCTGCATGTGCGCATGGATCTCGGTCGTCCGATTCTGATATTCACCGGAGTCGCGATACTCTGCGCCTGGCTTGTTGGCGACGAGAAGAAGGAACTAAAGGACGCATTCAAGAAAGGTAACGATTTCCTGGCCGCTGGCCGACTTGAGCCGGCGTTCGCCGAATTTCGCCGTTGCTCGCCGACGGAAACCGTGGCAACGATCATGTATAAACTGTCGCTGGCTTTTGAACAGCAAGCCAAACCAGAGCGAGCCGAAGCTGTTCTCGAGTGGATGAAGCGCACACAAGGCGCATCAGAAATTGGCCGTACCGCGATGGAAAAAGTTGCTGGTGCCCCAACCAGGCTTGGCAGGTACGTTATTGATCGCCGTATTGGTCGAGGTGCAATGGGCGCGGTTTATCTCGCCAAGGATCCGCGAATCAATCGCGCGGTTGCGCTGAAAGCCATCCCAATCGAAAAAGAATTCGAAGATGACGAACTTAAGGAAGCGCGGCTGCGCTTCTACCGGGAAGCAGAGTCCGCGGGTCGCCTTGCCCATCCGAACATCATCACCGTATTCGATGCCGGTGAAGATAAGGGTCTGGCGTATATCGCCATGGAGTACGTTCCCGGCATTCCGCTGAAGCAATTTACCGACCCCAAGAGGTTGCTCGCGCCAAAGCGCGCGCTGGAGTTATGTGCGTCCGCGGCCGATGCGCTCGACTACGCACACAACCAGGGCGTGATTCACCGTGACATCAAACCCGCGAATCTCATGTATAACCCCAAAGAAGGTAAATTGAAGATCACGGACTTCGGCGTTGCACGTATGACGGATAACAACACCACGAAGACAGGCATCGTCCTCGGCACACCGATGTACATGTCGCCTGAGCAACTTGGTGCAGAAGATCTAACAGGCCACTCGGACTTATTTTCGCTTGGTGTTACTCTGTACGAACTCCTTGCAGGTGAAGTTCCATTCAAGGCTACGAATATCGCAGTGTTGATGACGAAAATTACGACAGAAGATCCGGCGCCAATATCCAAACGAAGGGCCGGAATACCGCCAAGTGTGGATGCGGTATTGGCAAAGGCATTGGCTAAGCGTCCCCAGGATCGTTTCTCGTGTGGTGCCGAAATGGCTATCGCATTGCGAAACTGTGCCAGATACTCATAAGACGGAATAAGAAGAGCGGTATTGCATTGATGAACCTGCGCGGAAAAATTGACTTCGCTGAGATGACGGATACCGGACGGGTTCGTGATCACAACGAGGATGCGATCGGATCGGATCCCGAAATCGGCATGATGGTGCTGGCCGATGGCATGGGTGGCTACAATGCCGGCGAAGTCGCCAGTGGCATTGCGGTACAGATAGTCGCCGAATTGGCAACAGAAGGCGCAGCCCGAGAGAATCGCGACGAGATCGAGTCGCACAGCGGCCTGATGCGTCAATCCATTGTGCTGCGTGATGCAATCTACCGATCCAATAAGATTATCTACCAGACGGCGCAGAGCCAAACCCATTGCGAGGGCATGGGTACGACCATCGTCGCCTGCATGTTTTACGACAATAAGGTGTCCATCGCGCACGTTGGCGATTCCCGCGCCTACAGGCTGCGCGGTGGCGTACTCGAGCAAATGACGCTCGATCACTCCTTGCTGCAGGAGCTCGTCGACCGAGGCTTCTATTCAGCCGAAGAGGCCCAGAGATCGA
>CAYTNO010000192.1:0-4727 GCA_964439125.1 uncultured Woeseiaceae bacterium
ACACGCCGATCATGACGTTTATCAACAAGCTGGATCGCGAAGGCCGTGAGCCGATAGATCTGCTCGACGAAATTGAATCCGTTCTGAAAATCCAGTGTTCGCCGGTTACCTGGCCAATCGGGATGGGAGGCAGGCTCAAGGGCGTGTATCACCTGGCGCAGGACCGCATCTATTTATATGAGAAAGTCGGGCGCCAGAAAGCATCGGCACAAAGAATTATCGAAGGGCTGGATTCGGAGCAGGCATCAGAGGCGCTGGGGATTGATGCCGATGATTTTCGCGAGGAGGTCGAGCTTGTTAAAGGTGCTTGTCCCGAGCTCAACATCGACGATTATCTCGCCGGGAAGCAGTCTCCGGTTTTGTTCGGCTCTGCCCTGGGCAATTTCGGCGTAAAGGAGTTGCTCAACGAGTTCGTTCGGATCGCCCCGACACCGTTACCGCGGGAGACCGAGCACCGCGAGGTATCACCGTACGAGGACAAACTGACAGGATTCGTTTTCAAGATTCAGGCGAATATGGATCCGGGCCATCGCGATCGAATCGCGTTCATGCGCATCTGTTCTGGTGAGTACCGTAAAGGCATGCGTGTCCTGCATACGCGCTCTGGCAAAGAAATGAAGATTCCCGATGGGATTACCTTCATGGCTGCGGATCGGCAACACGCCGAAACGGCATATGCCGGTGATATCATCGGTATGCACAACCACGGCACGATCAATATTGGTGATAGTTTTTCCGAGGGCGAGGACATTCGCTTTACCGGCATACCGAACTTCGCACCGGAGATATTCAGGCGTGCGGTGCTCAAGGATCCCTTGCGCTTGAAGGCGCTGCAGAAGGGCCTTGCGCAGCTGTGCGAGGAAGGTGCGACGCAGTTGTTCAAACCGAAGCGAAACAACGATCTCATTTTGGGTGCTGTTGGACCGCTGCAGTTTGAAGTCGTCGCGCATCGCTTACGCGATGAATACAAGGTGGAATGTCAGTTTGAGCCTATCAATGTTGCAACGGCCCGTTGGGTGGAATGCAGCGATGAAAAAATGCTGTCGGAGTTTGAACGAAAGGCGCATGACAACCTCGCGCTGGATCACGGTGAGCAGTTAGTCTACGTTGCACCAACCAAAGTTAATCTCAATCTCACCGAGGAACGTTGGCCCGATATCGCATTTCGGGAAACGCGCGAGCATTGATCGTCAATAGAAAAGTTTTCGCCTGGGCGATGTACGACTGGGCCAATTCGGCTTTCGCGTTAAGCGTGCTGGCTGTTCTGTTTCCCCTGTTTCTCGGTAGTTACTGGAGTGCCGGCGATGACGGCGCTTCGGTTACGGCGCGGCTTGCCTGGATTACTGCAGGTGCCAGCGCAATTGTCAGTGTATTGGCGCCGATTTTTGGCACGATCGCCGATGAGGGCGGTTACCGAAAGCGCTTCTTACTTATTTTGGCATTGTTTGGTGCCACGATGACGGCGTCACTTGCTTTGGTCGGTGAAGGTAGCTGGCCATGGGCTTTGGCGCTGTACCTGGCTGCGTCAATTGGCTTCTACAGTTCGACGGTATTCTATGACTCGCTGATCATTGACGTAACGGAACCGGGTAATTATAAATTCGTCTCGTCATTCGGATTTTCGCTCGGCTATCTTGGTGGAGCTGTACTTCTCGCACTGCATGTCTGGATGCTGACTTCGCCTGCGACTTTCGGGCTTGCATCAGCCAATGAGGCAATGAAGTTCGCTTTTGTTTCAGTGGGTGTCTGGTGGGCCGTATTTCTTATTCCACTGATTGTGTTCGTGCCAGAGAGTAAACGAGGCGTCAGTGCTGCGGGCGGGGCAGTGCGCGCGGCATACAAGGAGCTCCGGGATACGTTTACGCGGATACGGCGCTATCGAAATATCTCAATGTTCCTGCTGGGATATTGGCTGTACATCGGCGGCGTCTTTACCGTGATCTTCATGGCAGCGAATTTCGGTCAGCGACTTGGTTTCGGTCAGCAGGATCTTGTTAAAGCCCTGATGATTACCAATTTCGTCGGTTTTCCGGCGACCTTGTTGTATGCATTTCTCGGCCACCGTTTTGGTTCCAAGCCCGGTATTTTCTTCGCGCTCGCTGTCTATATCGTCGTTTCCGCATGGGCGGGGTTTATGACAGACGTCAGCCAATTCTACGTGTTGGCCATTGTTATCGGCTGTGTGCAGGGTGGAGTGCAAGGTTTGAGTCGTTCCTTGTACGCGTCACTGATACCAGCCGACCAACCCGGCGAGTTCTTCGGCTTTTACAATATGGTGACCAAGCTGTCGCACGTACTTGGCCCATTAATCGTTGGCATAGCGGCGACTTTTTCAGACGAACCCAGATTCGTCCTGCTCGTGCTAATACCGCTGTTTATTATCGGCGCAATTTTGCTACGGCAAGTTCCAGCTGACTCATCATTCGCGGATCATCGGGCCCATATCGAGCACTGAGATAGGTCGATGTTATCGCGTCGATCGTATTTGCTGGAATGGGTGAGCTTGTCTGTGCACGATATGCGTACGCTGCCGGTGTTTCTCCGATTAGCGGTTCTACTCCCGCTTTGCTCGTAAACCGGCTATATAGAACGGCTGCTCGGTCTCTGGGTGGCTGCCGATAACGCAGCATCAGTAAAAGGCTGATTAGCAATATGAGACCGATGACGGCGCCGAGTAGCGTCAACATTTTTTTGCGCCAGTCAGGTTCATCCATGCCCATCCACTCAAGCAAACGGTTTTGATTCTCCGGTCCGTAGCCGAGGATCCATTCGTTCCACTGGGCGTCTATCGCATCGATGGTTAGTTGAAGCTGGTGCAGCAATTCAGACGGTGCCGATAAACCCCATGCCAGCCCAATACCGTCGAACATTGCAGCGCTTCTGCCAACCTCAATGCGCTCCGGTGCAACAGCGGCAGTGGGGTCGACGCGACGCCAGCCGATCCCTTCCAGCCATACTTCGGTCCACGCGTGTGCGTCGGCCTGCCGAACGATCAAATGCCCACCCATAGGATTCAGTTCACCGCCCTGGTAACCCAGTACAATGCGCGCCGGGAGGCCGGCAGAACGCATCATCACAGCGAAAGCGGATGCGTAGTGTTCGCAAAAGCCGCGCCGGGTGTCGAACAGGAAGCGGTCGACCGGGTTGTTGCCCAAAGGAGGAGGCTCGAGCGTGTAAAAGAATTCTTCCTCGTGAAATTTCCTGAGAACGGTATTGATGAATTCCTGATCCGATGAAGAACTTTCATGAAGCTGCCGTGCAAGATCGGCGGTCCTGGGATTGCTGCCTTCTGGTAGCCGCAGGTACCAGCTACGGAAAAGATTGCTGATGTCGGCATCCGTCCGGTAGTCGGTATACGACGTCGCGTCATAGGATATGCGTTGGTCGATTGGGTGCACACGAGCCAGCTGCTGTTGTGGACCCATGAAGGTCTTTGGCAGAGACCATGAGAACGGTATGTCGAGCGCAAATACCCATTGTTGGTGCGTGGGTTCAAGGGTGATGTTGTAATTGACGGGGTCGCCGGCCACTTCGACCTGATCTGAGGCCCTGTTGCCCATCATTGGGTCGCTGCCGCGCCATGTGCGCCCATTGAAGCGATGCAGCACAAGCCCGCGCCAATAACGCTCGCGCGGGGCAGGAATTGCACCTTCGAATCTCACGCGAAAGGCCACGGCGTCGGACTGCGACAGCGAACTGATGTCGCCCGGACTCATCGTGTCGCTTAGGCCCGACGTTCCAGAGCTGGTGTCGATAGGCACTGCCCAAAATGGCGTTGCGATTCGCGGGAAGAATATCCACATCGCGACTGCCAGCGGCGCAGCATAAAGCACGAGACGACTGCCGGTTCTGAAGCTCTGCCGAGCGGTTTCCTGAACAGAGGCGGACATTCGGAGCCAGGCCGTCATGATGAGCAGTACGGCAACAATGAGATACGGCAGCGACCATAAGTACTGCTCGCGTAACAACGACGACATAACCAGAAATATCGAAATGAATAACAGGACGAACTGATCGCGGCGCTTGCGCGTCTCAAGAAGTTTCAGAGAGGCCATTATTGCGAGCAGAGCCGAACCCGGCCCGACACCGCTAACGGAAGAGTAGGTGCCCAGCACGCCAAGGAAGCATACAAGGGCGAGCGCCGCGCGGAACCACGTGGATGGCAGTGGTCGCCGGCGTTTCTCGATAATGTAACGCCAGGCAGCACAGATAAAGAACGCGCCTGTAATCCAGAAGGGCAGGAACAGGACGTGTGGCGCCAGCGATACTGCCAGCGCGGCGAGCGTCCATGGCAGGCTTACCAACAGCGAACCGTCTGTTCCGCGTGGCTTAGCCATTCTGGTCGTCCCGCCCGAAGAGAGCCAGCGCCTCGAGACATCTGCCGCGATGTGCTTCGCCATGGGACGGCGGAAACTGCTTGCCGTGCAGCCGAAGTCCATAGTCCTCGCGCGTGCGATCGGCTTCGATTATCCAGCTAGTCAAAATCGATAAACGCGACTCTGTGTCGCTGGCCTGCACCTCGTCAAAGTCGAACCACTGGCTACTGGTGTCTGCGCCGGCAAACTGCTTCGATAGTAGCTGCCCGCTGCGCGCGTAGGCTTTCCAGGCAACGTGGCGTGGTGAATCGCCTTCGTGAAATTTGCGTAGGCCGGCGAAATCTTCCTCCCCGCGCGCGTCGTGCTGCCGATGACCGTGAGCCGTTTGCGTTGGCGGTGGTTGCGGGACTT
>CAYTNO010000193.1:0-4725 GCA_964439125.1 uncultured Woeseiaceae bacterium
CTGAAGGGCAGGCGTCGAAAGGAACTTGTATTTCAACTGACCGGAATGCTGGCGACGACTGTGGGTATCGTTTTCCTTGGCGTCTTTTTTGCCGACTTGGCAGGCAAGGGCTCATCGGCGTTCGTGCAGACTTTCGTCAAGCTTGACGTCGAGTTTACTGAGGATGTCATTGCACCGGGTGGTGTGCTCGATCTCGCCTTTGCTGATTTCGATGGCCTTGTTCGCGACTCTCTGCGTGCGCAATTTCCAGACGTAAGAGGGCGAAGTGAACGTCGCGAGCTATACAAGCTCGTTAGCATTGCAGCGGGCTACCAGATGCGCGACATGATTACCGCAGACCCTGACTTGCTGGGTTTAACTGAGACTATCTGGGTTCCTGCGTCGTCGACCGTGGACATGTTTGTCAAAGGCAATATCGATCCGACACTGGATGAGGCGTTGCGACCGCTGTCCGATGCGCAACTGGCCTGGATCAAAAATTGGCAGAGTAGCGGACGACTTGAGACGCAGTTCAACTCAGCGTTGTTCAGCAATGGCGACTCCCGAGAGCCCGAATTGGCGGGAATCAAGGGCGCGTTGATGGGTTCGTTTTACATGCTGATTATCACCATCATGTTGGCTTTTCCGGTCGGCGTCGCGGCGGCTATTTATCTCGAAGAATTTGCGCCGCGTAGCCGTTGGTCTGACTTGATCGAAGTCAATATCAACAACCTCGCAGCCGTGCCGTCTATTGTGTTTGGCCTGCTCGGCCTCGCTGTTTTTATCAATTGGGTGGGAATCCCCCGTTCGGCACCACTCGTTGGCGGCCTGGTGTTATCGCTACTCACCCTGCCGGTCATAATTATCGCCTCGCGAGCCGCGATCAAAGCAGTGCCGCCATCGATTCGTGAAGCTGCACTTGGGCTGGGCGCATCGGAGATGCAGGTCGTGTTTCATCACGTCATGCCACTTGCTCTGCCGGGCATGCTGACGGGAGCCATTATCGGTATGAGCCGCGCGCTTGGAGAGTCCGCGCCGTTGCTAATGATTGGTATGGTCGCATTTATCGTCGATGTACCTGGCGGCTTTTCCGATCCTGCGACCGCGCTGCCAGTTCAAATCTACCTCTGGGCCGATAGCCCCGAGAGGGCGTTCGCTGAACGCACGTCGGCCGCCATTATCGTGCTGCTGGCATTTTTATTACTAATGAACCTTGCTGCCGTCATTCTTCGCAAACGAATGGAACGGAAGTGGTAATCACAAATTGAGCTAAAGAGAAAGCTGTATGACAATGGCCCAGATGATAGACGTGAATGTGACTAACGAACAGCTAACCGAACTCGGCAAAACTGTCGGTGACGTTCGTTGTGAAGATCCTTACGTCGTTGCGGAAAACGTTGACGTTTACTACGGCGACAACCACGCGATACAAAACGTCACACTCGAGATAAGCAAGAAGGAAGTCATTGCACTTATTGGCCCGTCGGGCTGTGGCAAGTCGACGTTTCTGCGTTGCCTGAACCGCATGAATGACTCCATCGAAACGGCACGGGTCACGGGCAATATTTCGTTGGGCGGGCAAGACATCTACGGCAAGGACCTCGATCCTGTCGCTCTGCGCGCGCGCGTCGGAATGGTGTTTCAAAAGCCCAATCCGTTTCCAAAAAGTATTTACGACAATGTTGCCTACGGGCCGCGTATTCACGGTTTGGCAAACGATCGTGCTGAGCTTGACGATATCGTGCACTCGAGCCTCGAAAGGGCGGGGCTTCTCAAGGAAGTCAAAGACCGTTTGGAGGAGCCTGGTACCGGGTTGTCCGGTGGTCAGCAGCAACGGTTGTGCATAGCACGGACAATCGCGGTGAATCCAGAGGTTATCCTCATGGACGAGCCTTGTTCGGCGCTCGATCCAATTGCGACGGCACGTATTGAGGATTTGATGGATGAGTTGTCGGAGGACTATGCCATCGTCATCGTGACGCACTCAATGCAACAGGCGGCGCGAGTCTCGAAACGTGTCGCGTACTTCCATCTGGGTTTGCTGGTCGAGGTGGATGAGACCAATAAGATCTTCACAAATCCGCAGCACAAACTGACCGAAGACTACATTACGGGCAGAATCGGATAGCGATACTGCTTAGGGCTAGCTCAACTTGGCGAGAAAGTCTGAGAAGCGTTTTTCCGAGAAGCCGACGGCGATGAACTGCTTCGCTTCCAGTACAGGCCGTTTGACTAGCGTCGGTCGGTCGATCATTGCTGCCATCGCCTTGTCCCGCGTCATATCGGCCCGATCAACCTCAGGTATTTTACGCCAGGTCAGGCTCTTCTTGTTGAGCAAGCGCTCCCAGCCTATGCGGTCTGTCCAGCGTTCGAGCATCTGAATATCGAGCCCATCGTCGCGCAGGTCGTGGAAACGGTGCTCAATGTTGTTTTCTGTTAGATACTTGCGTGCTTTTCTGCACGTATCGCAACTCTTGATTCCGTAAACCGTAAGCACTTCTGACGCCACCTGCCTGTTCATTCTGCATTGCGCAAGAGATCGTTGAGACTCGTTTTCGCTCGCGTCTTCTCATCAACATGCTTCACAATGACGGCACAATACAATGAGTATTTGCCGTCAGCCGACGGCAGGTTGCCTGGCACTACGACGGATCCTGCCGGTACACGACCATAACTGAATTCAGCCAATTACGCTGTGGTGCTCGCCAGTTTTTCAGTGAGTTCGTTTCGCAGCCTGTCTTTCGCTTCTTCATTCAATGGGCGGCCTCGTTCGTCACTAATATAAAAGACATCTTCGGCTCGTTCGCCGATCGTCATTATTTTTGCCGCTTCGATATCAATTCCCTGGGCTATAAAAGCCTGGCCAACAATGCTCAAGAGCCCCGGTCTGTCGGCTGCGACGAGTTCCAGGACGGTACGGCCATTCGAGATATCCGAGTCAAACTCGATACTCGTCGTTGTCGTAAACATCCTGGCCTGTCGTGGCGCTGAGCGTGTAACTGCTGCCACTTTCTCGTCATCTGCAGTAAACACTCTCGTCAATGAACGATGAATCTTGCTGAGTCTTGCTTCGTCGACTTCGATACGTTTGTCGAGTTCCATGAAAACAAACGAGTCGATACTGTAGCCGTTTTCCAACGGCAAGATACGGGCATCGACGATATTCATACCGAGTTCGTCCAGCACGGCTGTTGCATGAGCAAATGTTCGATGGGTTCGCGAGGTGTAAAACACGGCTTCGACACCATCGCCGTTTCGTTGCCGTCGCACGTCCAGCAAGCCGACCTCAGATGCCGCATCGGAATCGGCGAGCCACGTTGTGTGCCAGACGATCTCATTGGGGCGATGACGCAGGAAATAGGCTTCGTTGAGAAGGCTCCAGACCTCGTCTATACGTTCGTCAGTGACACCGGCCGTTCGTAGCGAATCGCGAGCCTTTTTTTGCTTTTCTTTGACCAGCTGTTCGCGATCGATTGGATTCTCCAGCCCGCGATGAAACGCGCGCTGAGTCAATTTGTAGAGATCCTGGAACAACCGCGCTTTCCAGGAATTCCAAAGCTTCGGATCAGTGCCGCGGACGTCGGCAACCGTTAGCAGGTACAGGTAGTCCAGGTGCAGCGGGTCACGGACGATGCCCGCGAATTCATTGATAACATTCGGGTCACCGATGTCTTTCTTTTGCGCTGTTGTCGACAAGATCAGGTGATTGCGTACCAGCCACGCCACGGTTCGTGCATCGTATTCACCAAGACCGTGCTCGAGGCAAAACGATTCCGCGTCGACGGCGCCCAATTCAGAGTGATCGCCACCGCGACCTTTGGCGATGTCATGAAACAAGCCAGCCAAATACACGATTTCGGGCTTGTACAGAGCCTGCATGATGGGACTGCAGAACGGGAATTCCTTGTCGTAGCGTGACAGCGCGAAGCGCCGCAGGTTGCTGACGACGAACAAAGTATGTTCGTCGACCGTGTACGCATGGAACAGGTCGTACTGCATGCGCCCGACGATTAGCCCAAAGGCCGGAATATACAGACCCAGAACGCCGTACAGGTTCATGCGCCGAAGCTCGTGCGTGACACCCTCAGGAGCGCGGAGAATTTGCAGGAATAATCTGTGATTGCGTGGGTTTTGGCGGAACCCTTCGTCAATCAGGTGAAGACTGCGCTTGATGAGCCCGACTGTGTAAGCGCTGACACCGCGAATTTCCGAATCTTGTTGCAGTAACAGAAAGACTTCGAGCAACGCGGAGGGATCGTTATTGAAAACCTGCTCGTTAACGGTCTGCAGATAACCGTTCTTGATCTGGAAGCGATCGTTGAGCGGCTCCGGTGCCGCTGTCGGATCCATCAGGATGGCCTCTTCAAATAACTGCAGCAGCATCTCGTTGAGGCGGCTCAGCTCCATGACGGAGCGGTAATAGCGCTGCATGAGCTGTTCGACGGCCAGTGTATGGGTGGCGTCCTCGTATCCAAGCAGTTTGGCGAGGTTGATCTGATGATCGAACAGAATTCGATCTTCGCGGCGTCCGGTCAGGATATGCAGCCCGAAACGCACTCGCCATAGAAAGGCCTGGCCTTCGTTGAGCCGCTGCAGCTGCATAGGTGTCAGGAACTTGTGCTGCACCAGCTCATCAAGTGTCTGCACACCGAAATGACGTTTGGCGACCCAGCCGATCATCTGAATGTCGCGCAGACCGCCGGGGCTGCCTTTGACGTTGGGTTCAAGGTTATACGCGGTGTCGTG
>CAYTNO010000194.1:0-4717 GCA_964439125.1 uncultured Woeseiaceae bacterium
TTTTCTTCTGCCGCTGTTAGTTTTTCAATCAGCGCTTCCAATTGCGCGACGCGCGCTTCGAGTGCTGCTGCGTCAGAATCCTGCGCGAGTACCGGGCCGGACGCACAAAGAAACGCAAGTGCAGCTCCTGCTCCGAGTGATCTCAGTCTAATTGTGGTAGTCGTCATCATGTCTTCCCCCAAAAAGGTCATTTAGTAAATCACGATGGATATTCGGACAGCCGACTCCCCCATGCCATTAGCCAAAAGTCGAATACGGTCGACGAAATAGACGAATGTCTAATGCGCATCCGCAAGATGGGTCGGAAAATACCTGAAACGGGCAGTCATCCGGGGCCCATAGCACCTACCGATTGGAGATTCCGATGAGCGAGACCTACGCCGTCAATGACTATTTCAAAGAAAATGGATTGATCAACGAAGAAGAGTACTTCGAGCTCTATCAACGATCCGTCGACGACAACGAGAATTTCTGGGCCGAGCAGGCACAGATTGTCGATTGGAGTAAGCCGTTTACCAAGGTCAAAGACGTATCGTTCGCCCGCGATGACCTGCATATTCGCTGGTACGAAGACGGTGAGCTGAACGTCTGTTACAACTGCGTGGATCGACACCTGGTGGACAAGGCGGACCAGGCAGCCATTATCTGGGAAGGCGACGATCCGGGCACCGACCTTACTATCAGCTATGCCGAACTACATCGGCGCGTGTGCCGATTCGCCAATGTTCTGAAATCAATTGGTGTGAAGAAAGGCGATCGCGTCACAGTCTATATGCCGATGATCCCCGATGCGGCCATCTCCATGCTCGCCTGCGCACGCATTGGTGCCGTGCATTCCGTTGTATTCGGCGGCTTTTCACCTGACGCTCTCGCAGGTCGTATCATCGACTGTGAATCCAATGTGGTTATTACTGCTGACGAAGGCCTCCGCGGTGGCCGCACTGTGCCACTTAAGGACAACGTCGACGCCGCCGCGGCCATCGACGGTGTTACGACGCTCGAAAAAATCCTGGTTGTACGTAATACGGGCAATGACGTTCAATGGCATGACGGCCGCGACGTCTGGTTACACGAGGCGGAAGCAACCGTCGAGAACGACTGCCCCTGCGAACCGATGAACGCTGAAGACCCACTGTTCATTTTGTACACCTCCGGATCGACGGGCACGCCCAAAGGCGTGTTGCACACGACCGGTGGTTACCTGGTCTACGCGGCGCAGACGTTCAAGTACGTGTTCAACTATCGACCCGGGGATATTTACTGGTGCACAGCTGACGTCGGATGGGTTACCGGGCATTCCTACATCGTCTATGGCCCACTCGCGAACGGCGCCATCACGATGATGTTCGAAGGCGTCCCGAATTACCCCGATTCGAGTCGCTTCTGGCAGATATGCGACAAACACCAGGTCAATATCTGCTACACGGCACCAACAGCAATTCGCGCGCTGATGCGGGACGGTGATGGGCCTGTCAAGAAGACCTCCCGCGACAGCTTGCGCCTGCTGGGCTCGGTCGGCGAACCAATCAACCCGGAAGCCTGGCAATGGTATTACCAGGTCGTTGGAGACAGCCGTTGCCCGATTGTTGACACGTGGTGGCAAACAGAAACCGGCGGCATCATGATCAGTCCGCTGCCCGGTGCTACGGCGTTAAAACCGGGATCCGCAACGCGCCCATTGTTCGGCATAAAACCGGAGATTCTCGATCCGGACGGCAATGTGCTCGAGGGCGCTAGCTCAGGTCTGTTGGCGATATCAGATAGCTGGCCAGGGCAAATGCGAACCGTCTACGGCGATCATGAACGCTTTGTCCAGACCTACTTCAGCACCTTTGACAATTACTACTTCACGGGCGACGGTGCGCGTCGTGACGAGGACAACTACTACTGGATCACGGGCCGCGTCGACGATGTCTTGAATGTTTCCGGTCACCGTATGGGCACGGCCGAAGTCGAGAGCGCACTGGTGTCACACGATGCCGTCGCGGAAGCGGCGGTCGTCGGTTATCCTCATGAGATCAAAGGTCAGGGGATCTATGTGTACGTAACACTAATGGGCGGCATAGAACCCACTGATGAACTGGCGATCGAACTTCGTAATTGGGTTCGCAAGGAAATCGGGCCTATCGCTAGTCCGGATCTCCTGCAATGGGCACCCGGTCTGCCGAAAACGCGTTCAGGTAAAATTATGCGTCGCATTCTGCGCAAAATAGCGGAGAATGATTTTGACAACCTCGGTGATACCTCCACATTGGCCGACCCAAGTGTCGTCGAGAACCTGATTGAAAATCGCAAGAATAAAAGCTAAGGAAACAGACCGGCTGTGAAGCAATCCGAGCAAAGTAAGTTCATCGTCGCTGACGATCACCCGCTTTTTCGCGAAGCGCTGATACACGCCATACATAATTGCGTCACTGGCGCTGAAATCGTCGAGGCCGAGAGCCTGGCCACTTTGTACGAAGCGGTAGAGGCAAATGCCACGGCCGACCTTTTGTTCCTGGATCTCAACATGCCGGGTGTGAGCGGCTTTTCCGCGCTCGCGTATATGCGCAGCAATCACGCCTCCCTGCCAACCGTTGTCGTTTCCGCAATGGATGACCCGTCTATTATCCAGCGGGCCATCCAACACGGTGCAAGTGGTTTCATACCGAAGTCATCGCCCATTCGCACTATCGAAACGGCGATTCACGAAATCCTGCAGGGTGAAGTATGGTTGCCCGATGGTATCGACCTGCACGACGACAGGCTCAGCAGCGACGAGGAGCAAATCGCCGCTGCGATGAGCTCATTAACGCCGCACCAGTTCCGAGTGTTGATGATGCTTGGCGAAGGCCTGCTCAACAAACAAATCGCCTATCAGCTCGGTGTTTCCGAGGCAACGATCAAGGCACATGTTACGGCAGTCCTGCGCAAGATGCGGGTGACAAATCGCACTCAGGCCGTACTCGCAGTACAGCGCCTGAACACCAAAGGACCCAGCTCGATCATCTAGCTCCACGACACTCGGCTACGGCTGAGTAACCTCGACATCTGTGCCCGCAGTGCCGCCGGTTTGATCGGTTTACGCAATAGCGCGTCTCCCGACTCGCGCACCTCCTGCCGCACCGCTTCCGTGTGGTCCGCCGTGACGACGATGGCCGGGATGTGGCCTTTAGCCCGTTCACGCAGTGCGCGAATCACCTGTACGCCCGTTACGCCGTCGTCCAGGTGATAGTCGACCACCAGAATCGAAGGTACGCCATCATCGTTGTCTTCAAGCTCCTGCAGTTGCTCGAGCGCGGTTTCCATGTTGGTCGCTATAAAAGGCCTCACGCCCCATTTGCTTAGCAGACCGCTCATGCCGTCAAGTACCGTATGCTCATTGTCGATACACAGCACTATCGCACCGTCCATCGACGCGGCTGGTGACCGATCTGGCTTTTCTCGCACTATTGGAACTCGATCAGAACCGTCTGCAAGCGGCACGACTACTTCGAATGTGCTTCCCTTGCCAATCTCCGAGCGCATGGAAATCTCATGTCCCAGCAATTTCGCAATGCGCTCCACGATCGCCAGACCCAGACCAAGACCCCGGTGGGTCCCCTTGCTGCGCTCACCCAGTCGCCTGAACTCTTCGAAAACAATCTGCTGATCCTCGGGCGCGATACCGACACCCGTGTCCACAACCTGTATCACTACTTCGGCGCCACGACGACGGCAGCCGATCAGGACGCCCCCGGCCCGCGTGTACCGCCGGGCGTTGCTGACAAAATTCTGCAGGATGCGCCTGAGCAGGGCCGGATCCGAGTATATGAACAAAGAGCTCTTCGAGAATCGCAAGTTCAAGCCTTGTTCCGCAAAACTGCCAGAAAATTGTGCTTCGATTGCCGTAAAAACATCAACTATCGCGAAGACTTCACGTTTCGGCTCGGGCGCGGCAGTGTCGAGTCGTGAGATGTCGAGCAGTGCACCAAGCAGGTCCTCGACCGCGACCAAGCTGCTTTCGACCCGCCCTACCAGCTCCCACTGCTCCTGAGCCATATCTTCGCGATGCTCGTTCAGCAGTGCCGCGAACAGTTTCGCAGCATTGAGTGGCTGCAACAGGTCGTGCGCGGCGGCTGCCAGGAAGCGTGTCTTCGATGCGTTGGCATCCTCGGCCTCTGCCTTAGCCTGTTGCAAGGCGGTCATCGTGCTTTCGAGTTTCGCTGTACGATTGACGACCCGTTGCTCGAGCATCGACTTCGCTTCCACAAGTTCGTTCTCGATAACCTTGGAGTCTGTGATATCAGTGTACGTCGTCACGTAGCCGCCGCCTGGCATGGGTTGGCCACTGATCTCGATGGCTTTGCCATCAATGAAGGCACTCTGGTACCTGTACGGCGAGCCAAGGCGCAACAACTTGAGCCTCTTGGATATTTCCTGCCCAATGTCTACGTCTCCGAACCTGCCCTGTTCACCGTTAAAGCGAATCATGTCCTCAATCGACTCACCGACATGCACCATGCCGGGCGGGTAATTCATGAGCTCCAGGTAACGACTGTTCCAGCCGATCAGCCGCTGCTCGGAGTCAATAACGCTTACGCCTTGAGTAATGTTTTCGAGCGTTGCCTCGAGTAGCCGGCGGTTGAAGGTCAATGCCTGAGACGTTTCGTCGAGCAACAACACAACGTCGCCAATCTCCATGCCCGTCTTGCGCAGCGCGGCCGTCATTACAACTCGTGCTGATGAGGCACCTATG
>CAYTNO010000195.1:0-4703 GCA_964439125.1 uncultured Woeseiaceae bacterium
TCATGGCAACTATCAGGCTAACTAACTCCATACCACGAACTGTAACATCTGCGTCTTTCTTTCAGTTCGGTGATCAAATGCTGCATATCGACATCCGAATTGCCTGGTTGAGGCACACATCGCTGAGTCTAGCGGGTCAGATCAAACAAAGTAAGCAGATCCCCTTATCCAAAATCTACCTGCACCCTAAGATAATCAGACATTGGATGCTCGCCAGCATGGGGCTCCAGCCAACAATAAAATCAGGGGGATGCACCCATGGAACTCCTCGACTTTGCCCGTGGCCAGGGACTGCAGATTGCGGTCTTAATTTTCGTTGCAGGGCTGATCTGGCGCCTTGTCCACCTATTTCTGGCCGCAAAGAAAACCGATATTTCAGAGCCTCGAATGGGCGGAGCGCGCGCAGGCGGCCTGAAGGCCATTTTTTCGAGATTCCGCCATCATGAGCCCTTCCGCGAGAGGACTCGAAACGGTGCGACCCTTGCCTACACTATGCACATCGGGCTGCTTATCGTTGTGCTCGGCAGCGCTCCGCATATTCTGTTCATCGAGAGCTTCACCGGCCTCGACTGGACCCCACTACCCACGATTGTCATCCACCTCGCTGCAGCGGTAACGGTGGCCGCACTACTGGTTGGTCTCGGGCGGCGATTGAGGCACCCAGTGCTGCGAATGATATCCAATTTCGATGACTACTTTTCCTGGCTGATAACGACACTGCCAGTTGTTACGGGATTGCTCACGGTTGCCCACGTTGGCGGACGCTATGAAACACTACTGGCGCTGCATATATTGAGTTTCGAGGCATTTCTGATTTGGTTCCCGTTCGGCAAACTTATGCATTCCATCATCGTGTTCGGCTCGCGATATACAACCGGCGTTACTTTCACGCGTAGGGGGGCCAAGGTATGAGCAAGGTTACTGAGAAATATCCCCTCGATACTCACGAACAGCGGCTAACCGTAGAAGATCCGCATCCCCGTCACGACACGCAAGGCGATGTTGACGAGGACGAGCGCTTGCGACGCGCCATGGCGAACTTCGCCAAGAATATGAATCGCACTACAGCGACTTACATGGAGGCCTGCGTTCACTGCGGCCAGTGCGCTGAGGCGTGTCACTATTACGTGCAGACCGAAGATCCCAAATACACCCCGATCTGGAAACTGGAGATATTCAAACAAGCGTATAAACGCGAAACCAGTCCGTTCGGATTCTTTTACCGGCTATTCGGCCTCAAACGCCATATTACGATCGAACAACTTGGTGAATGGCAGGAACTCATTTATGACTCGTGCACAATGTGTGGGCGCTGCTCGCTGATCTGTCCGATGGGCATCGATATTGCGACCCTCGTCGGCCAGGCACGACACGGCATGTTTAAGGCAGGCCTGATCCCTGACGAATTGCACGCAGTTGCGCAGCGCGCGAAAGAAGAAGGCAGCCCGCTTGGTGCGACTGCATCGGTATTCGAAGATCGCGCAGAGTGGATGGGCGACGAGTTTGATACGGAGGTCAATATCGACCAGGAACAGGCCGATATACTGGTCGCAATGTCGTCGATCGAGATCATGAAGTATCCACACGCCATCGGGGCAACTGCCAAAGTGCTGAATGCTCTGGGTGAGAGCTGGACATTTAGTACCGAAGGCTATGAAGCAACGAATTTCGGCATGATGGCCGGCAATACCGAATGGCAGAAGGCCGCCACAATGAAGATTATCAACGCGGCTGTTGCCTGTGGCGCGAAGCTCGTTGTCCTGCCCGAATGCGGCCACGCGTATGGTGCATTGCGTTGGCAGGGCGCCGCCATGTATGGCAAGCCTCTGCCGTTCAAGGTTCAACACATCTCCGAGTTCCTCGCGGACGTCATCAGTTCTGGCCGATTGAAAGTGAAAAAGGTCGACCAAACCGTTACCTTCCACGATCCCTGCCAGGTTGCCCGTCGCGGCGGCGCTACCGAAGCACCGCGCGTTGTTATG
Source organism: uncultured Woeseiaceae bacterium (assembly GCA_964439125.1). Taxonomy (GTDB): domain Bacteria; phylum Pseudomonadota; class Gammaproteobacteria; order Steroidobacterales; family Woeseiaceae; genus UBA1847. Next base: position 1,983 of record CAYTNO010000195.1, read on the forward strand.
GACGCTCTCGGCCTCGATCTGAAAGAAATGGCTCCAACAGGAGACTTCAACTGGTGCTGCGGTGGCGGTGGCGGTGTTGTCACCATTCATCGAGCCGACAAGCTGCGATACAAAGTATTCGAACTCAAGATGGATCAGGTCGAGGCGACCGGTGCAGACACCGTACTGTCAACCTGTTCGAATTGCCGACAGAGCTATAACGACGCTAAAGAGCATTTCCATTGGGACAAGAACATGGAAAGCTTACTCGAGCTCGTGGCGGATAATCTGGTCGAATAGAGTTACGCTCGTCTGCTGCGTACCCTCGGGGTAAGCAGCGGACGACTAATGCTTCGGCGTCGCGTTTTCAGGTAGCGCGAAAAACTGTAGCTCGCCAAGTTCGCCTTCCAGGGACTCTAACTTCTTACTCGGCTCCTGCAGCAGTCGCTCAGCCCATCGAGCTGCCTCTGTGTGATAGTGGTCATAGAGTTGTTTGCGAACTGCCAGCGATAAAATCGCGGGCTCTCCAACATCGTCGGTCAATGCTGCATCCAGCGAAAACTCAGGCAACGTGTCGTTGTCCTGCTTATGCGACCAGGTGCCCGTGCACAAATCGAAGTTGTACAGGCTGAGAAAACGATGCCCGTACTGGGCGACGAAATTCACTGATTCGATAACGTAGTCCGCCTCGGCGTCATCCATGACCCAGTGCAAACCAACGCGGCACCAGCCGGGTTTCATACCGCAGTACCCTTGCTGCACGGCGCTCCGATATCGCTCGGATGTTTCGTTATCAATATTCAATAACCTGTGCCCATACGGACCCGCACAGGAACAGCCCGCCCGCGATTGAATGCCAAACAAGTCGTTGAGCAGAGCCGTCGCGAATTTGTGGTGGAGATAGTTGCCCCTGTCGTCCTTGAGGTTGAAAGAGACTATTCCGACGCGCCGATCCGGATCCGGGCAGCCGAGAATCTCAATATTCTCATTAGCACCCCAGACTTTAAACGCGCGCTCGGTTAGCTCTCTTTCTCGCTTTTGAATAACGTCGACACCAACCCTGTCCTTTATTTGGAAAACCAATGCGGCTTTCAGCGTCTGCAACACACCTGGCGTTCCTGCTTTTTCGCGCTCTTCAATTCGGCTTATGAAATCCTGGTCGCTCGGACCGACATAGTCGACGGTTCCGCCGGCGCCGACGCTGGGTGGAAGTTCTCGGTGGTAGATGCGCTCATTGAACACAAGCACACCGCTGGATCCCGGGCCTCCAAGGAACTTGTGCGGTGAAATAAACAGGGCGTCGATCGCCGCATCCAGACCGTCATTCGACTCCGGGTTCATGTTGATATCGACGTATGGTGCGCAGGCCGCGTAATCGAAGCAGGCCATCGCACCATGCTTGTGTAGCAGGCCGGCTATTTGATGAACCTCACTGCGCAAACCGGTGACGTTCGACGCCGCGGAAAAAGAGCCAATGCGCAGACGATCTTCGTACTCCGGTGACGTGAGTAATTCTTCAAGATGAGCCAGGTCGATATTGCCGCTGGCATCCATACGAACCTCAACCGTAGTCGCCAATGACTGACGCCAGGATATCTCGTTGGAATGATGCTCATAAGGGCCAACAAAAACTACGGGCTGTTTTTCGCCAAGCAGGTTGTGAAAACACTCACTGTCAAAACTGCAGCAAGGGTCATCGAGTAGTTTTTCGACGTTTTGTCGCGTAGCCGGCGGGAAAGCAACACCGACAATTTGCTGCAATTTTTCGATTGCCCCAGTTGCCCCTGTGCCACAGGCAATGATGCGGCCGTTTGGCCCGGCATTGACGGAGTCCTTGATGGCCTCCTCCGCCTCATGCAGAAGCTGGCTCATGCTGCGGCCGGTGATATCGTCTTCGGTGTGAGTATTGGCGTAAACACGCTGCAGACTTTGCAGGTAGGACTCAACAAAACGCAGACAACGCCCGGAAGCGGTGTAGTCGCAATAGACCATTAACCGCTCACCAAAAGGTGTCTCAAACGTCGAATCTACGCCGACGATCTGCTGCCTAAGATAGGCAGGCTCGAGTTTGTGCTCGGACATATACTGTTGGCCGCCGAACCGCGCCGCCGACAGTCACTAACTACCGGGTCGCTCCGACCGCATCCTCTATCGAATTTGCGACTGTTGCCGGAACGCCTACATTGGCCGTGAACGCCCGGTAACCTGAATCCCAGAAGTATAACTGCATCCGCCACATTTGACCGTAGTGCAGTACCAGGGTTTTTCCGCCTTCTTTGACCACCAGGACTTCTGTCGGCAAGGCTGTGACATGGTCGACGCCCGGAAAAGGCGACAACTCACTCTTGCCCTCGCTTCGGAAGCGCGAATTGATGCGTATCATTTTGTCTTCGATATACGGATTGCTCAAGCCAATGTAGACCGCGTCATCTCGCAGCCGCAGTTGGGTAATGACGTCCCAGCCTATCGAATCGGAAGCATCCGACACGGTTCCCGCAGCAAGCGCTGCCGCCACTTTTTCGACGATTGCGTCAAATTCAGCCGCAGTACCCTCTTCGATAAGCAGTTGACTTTCCTCCCAGTTTCTCCACTTGGCCATCATCTTGGCAGGGCCATCGCCATTGAACTTGCGATACTTTTTCTCTGTTCGAGTCGGCCCAGCCGGGAACTTGACCGCTTTGCCAGGCACATTGGCAACAAGCTCGCGAATCTGAGCCGCAGCCCCCTTAGATGCCTCCAGCA
>CAYTNO010000196.1:0-4665 GCA_964439125.1 uncultured Woeseiaceae bacterium
TGCCATTCGCAGATGATTCGACCGTTTCGCAGCGAGACTGAGCGATACGGTCCGTATACAACTGCAGGCGAAACAGTTTACGACCGTCCCTTCCAGTTCGGTTCGAAGCGAACAGGGCCTGATCTTGCTCGCGTTGGTGGTCGCTACTCCGACGAGTGGCAACGGCTACACCTGACAGACCCGCGCGCACTTGTGCCCGAATCCAATATGCCTGGGTACCCGTGGCTGGCTAATCGAAAAATCGACCCGGATCTCGTAACAAGAAAGCTCAAGGCATTGCGCATGCTCGGCGACCCGTACACCGATGAACAGATAGCGTCGGCTGCGGCAGATGTTGACGGCAAGACCGAGATGGATGCTGTCATTGCCTATTTGCAGGAACTCGGCACCAATCGCCGGGCACGCAGGTAACGCATGATGGATATCAACGATCTGCGCGGATTATTAACCGCTGTAATACTGTTTGCGTTTCTCGGTCTCTGTGTCTGGGCCTGGAGCAGTCGACGCAAAGCCGATTTTGACGCCAGCGCGGCACTACCATTGGAAGAGGATCATTTCATGACTAACAGCGATCAGGAGAGCAAGTGATGACTGCATTCTGGACGTGGTTCGTTGCAGCCGGCACGATCCTATTTGTCATTTATTGTATCTGGCTGATTACCTGGTCGGCAAAGCAGGGACCATCAAACACGGAAGACACGGATCTCGTCGGCCACAAGTGGGACGGTGATCTCCAAGAGTTGAATAACCCGGCGCCGAAATGGTGGCTGTATCTGTATTTCGGCACAATAATCTGGGCGGTCGGTTACTTGGTCTTTTACCCCGGTATCGGCATTTTCGAAGGGACGTTGGGCTGGTCGCAACACGGTCAATACGAAGAAGAAATGCAGGCCGCCACAGATCGCTACGAACCGATCTATGCGCGCTTTGCTGAAATGGACTTCGACGCATTGGCACAAGACGCGGATGCACAGCAACTGGGCAAGAGCCTGTTCGCAAGCTATTGCACAACCTGTCACGGCTCCGACGCTCGTGGCGCGACCGGCTATCCGAACCTGACCGACCACGACTGGATCTGGGGCGACACCGAAGCCGCGATTACAACGACCATTCGACAAGGGCGTAACAGCATCATGCCGTCATTATCAGCCGCTCTTGGTGGCGATAGCGGCATCGATAACATGATCAACTACGTACGCAGCCTGAGCGGTTTGGTCGAGGCGGACGACGCAGCGATGACATCGCAGCCGATGTTTGTGGCGCTTTGCAGCGCATGCCATTTGCCGAATGGCACCGGCAACAAGGCCCTGGGCGGGCTTAACCTGACGGATGACACCTGGCTGTATGGCTCGTCGGAAGATGCGGTTCGCTCAACTATCGTCAATGGCCGCAATGGAGTTATGCCAGCACACGGTGATTTGTTAGGTGATAAGAAGACAAAAATCCTCGCGGCATACATATCCAGTCTTTCCGCGGCGCAGTAGTATCTGACGGCGTGGTCAACGAAGAATATCGAGGCACCAGGCAATGGAGCCGTAACCGGCAAGCAGTTGCAACCGTTGCCTGGATCTCTTTCCTGAGTGCGGCAGTAGCAACCATGTTGTTCTTTGCGCTCTTTGATCCGATCGAGCTCATTGCTGCATTTGATCCCGATCTCGAAGCAGGCCGCGAGGCTGGCTATGCAGTCGGTTTCTTCTTTTTCTGGATCCTCGCTGCATTCTGTTCCGGCGTCACTGCCTGGCTGGTGCGCACGGCTCCAAAACGCGACCAGCAACACCGCTAATGCCCGCCCAAGAGCAGAATAAGGGGGCTGCAGAAGGCTCTTTGTACCAAAGTGCTGCGAAAATCTATCCGCGGGAAATCGGTGGTAAGTTCGCAAACCTGAGTAAGCTGGCGACGGTTACGCTTCTCGGTCTGTTCTACCTCGTTCCATGGCTCATGTGGGATGGCCGGCAAGCTATCCTGTTCGACATGCCAGCTCGCAAGTTCCATTTGCTGGGCTTGACGCTGTGGCCGCAGGACTTTCCATTCCTCGCCGTGCTATTGATCATCGCTGCATTGTCGTTGTTCTTTTTTACGGCGCTTGCCGGTCGACTCTTTTGTGGTTTCGCTTGTCCGCAAACTGTCTGGACAGAAGCTTTCATCTGGATGGAGCAATTCACTGAGGGCACGCGTTCACAGCGCATGAAACTCGACAAGGCGCCATGGTCACTGAACAAGTTGCGGCGCAAGGGCTCCAAACAACTGCTGTGGCTCACGTTTTCCCTGTGGACAGGCTTTACGTTTGTCGGCTTTTTTGTACCGATTCGCCAACTCGGGATCGACGTCCTCGCATTCAATATCGGCGGGTGGACGCTGTTCTGGATGTTCTTCTACGGATTTGCGACTTACGGTAACGCGGGCTACATGCGCGAGCAAGTATGCAAATACATGTGCCCGTATGCGCGTTTCCAGAGCGCGATGTTCGACAAAGACACGCTTATCATTTCCTACGACGAGCAACGCGGCGAGCCGCGCGGTGGTCGCAAACGATCTGTCGACCCAAAACAGGCTGGGCTTGGCGATTGCATCGACTGCAAACTGTGTGTGCAGGTATGTCCAACTGGCATCGACATTCGCGAAGGCCTGCAATATGAGTGCATCGCCTGTGCCGCCTGTATCGATGCCTGCGATTCAATTATGGACAAGATGAACTACCCCCGCGGCCTGGTGCGATATTCGACCGAACACGCTATGAATAGCGAATCGACGAAAGTCTTTCGGCCACGGATGTTTGTTTATGGCGCGCTGCTGCTGGTTCTTATTGGCGGCTTGTTGACAGCGATGGCATCGAGAACGCCGGTCATACTCGACGTTATTCGGGATAGAAACTCGCTGTACCGCGAACTCCCGGGTGACCTCATCGAGAATATCTATACGCTCAAGATCATTAACCAAAGCAACAATGCGCGACAGTTTAGATTGTCAGTTGAGGGCGTTTCCGGACTCGCACTGGACGGTGTTGCGGACGAAATTAACGTTGCTGGCGGCGGCATTCTATCGATGCCTGTCAGGGTTCGCACCAACCGCGACAACGCCTATGGCATTATGAACATTACGTTCAACCTTACAGCCACAGACGATGAGAGCATTGCAGTGATTGAGGACAGCCGCTTCCTGGGACCAACACCCTGATGTCAGAGCAAGATAGCAAACCCTGGTACCGATATTTCTGGCCCTGGTTCATCATCGGTCTGCTGGCCAGTTCTGTGAGTGCGAGCCTGTACAGCGTGTATCTCGCAGTGAGTACCGCAGAGCCCGTATTGACGGAGACGCACGAACGTCAATGAGCGCCAGCGCCTGCTTTCATTGCGCGCTACCGGTCGACCGTGACGACGAATTCCAGGTTGAGATCGACGGTAGCCTGAAACCTGTTTGCTGTCCCGGCTGCAAGGCCGTTGCCGAACTCATCCGCGATACCGGCATGTCGAGTTACTACGCCATGCGCGAAGCGCCGCAACCTGGTGTAGGTCGCCCGGCCGAGGACAGCACCGAATGGCAGGTGTTCGACCGCGAAGATATGGTCGACGCGTTTGCCGAAACCAATGACGAAGAAGCAGAGGCAACGATTTACGTCGGCGGCATGTACTGTGCTGCATGTAGCTGGCTGATCGAATCGACGCTGACATCCTTGCCTGGCACCGCAAGTGCAGACGTGAACCCAGTGACTCACCGAGTTCGAATTCGCTGGAACCGCGGCGATATTGGACTGGGGCGAATTCTCGGTACGCTCGCTGGCCTCGGTTATGAGCCGCAACCGCTGGCACCGGAATCTGCTACACGCCCGGAGATCGCCGAGCAACGAACCGCCCTCAAGCGGCTTCTCGTAGCATCGCTTGGCATGATGCAGGCGATGATGTTCGCCGTTGGACTTTATGCAGGCGATTACCAGGGTATGGATCCTGACATGCGGCATTTCCTGCGCCTGGTTAGTTTTTTTGTGACGACGCCTGTCGTTTTCTATTCAGCGCGCCCGTTTTTCGCCGCCGCGTGGCGCGGAGTCGCATCGCGACGACCGGGCATGGACTTGCCGGTTTCGCTTGCCGTCGGAACAGCCTACGTCGCATCGGTGTACGCCACGTTTACACGCGGCGAAGCGGTCTGGTTCGACTCGGTGACAATGTTTGTGTTCTTCCTCACTTTGGGGCGTTTTCTCGAAATGCGGGCGAGACATCGCTCGATCGACCGCAGCAGAGCACTGGCGACAGTGTTGCCAAATACTGTGACCCGAATCGAAGGCGGAGAAAATGTCGTAGTTCCATTAAGTCAGCTGGTTGCCGGAGACAGGGTCAGCGTCAAGGCGGGCGACGCGATTCCGGCAGACGGCTTCCTCGTGACCAGGGCGGCGTCTGTCGACGAAGCGCTGCTAACCGGCGAAGCGAGGCCGCAGGCCAAATCCTCGGGCGACATGCTTGTCGCCGGCAGTATCAATCTCGACTCGATGATTGAGATGCAAGTCGAGAAGACCGGCCCCGATACGACGCTTGGCACGATCAACCGGCTCAGTGAACGCGCGCGTTACGCGCGGCCTGCCTTTGTCCAGCTGGCTGATCGCATCGCGAGTTATATCGTCGTTGCGATCCTGCTTATCGCGATCGCTGTGGCCTCGTTCTGGTTATTCACATC
>CAYTNO010000197.1:0-4629 GCA_964439125.1 uncultured Woeseiaceae bacterium
GTCCGCTGTGGGTCAGTAGCAGCCCTTCAAACTATATCAGCGAACGTCTGCTTTGGGGTGTAAAGCAGCCTGTCGGTACACCGGATTATGCGCATCAACAGCATAATTCGGGTTACTGGTTGTCGGATGGCTGTAAAGAACCCAACGGAAGGGAGACGCTCCCATTTGTCTACATTGTGTCTACATACGAAAAAGCGCCTCACAATGGAGGCGCTAACTCGTTGATTATTTGGTGCCGTCACCAAGAGTCGAACTCGGGACTTCCTCCTTACAAGGGAGGCGCTCTACCAACTGAGCTATGACGGCTGAAGATGGGTTGCGAATTATTCGTCAATCGAGCCTGCCTGACAAGGGCAAGTAGCCAGCTTTTGGCGTGTATTTAAGGACAAGTGGCAGCATCGCGGAGCAACACCTTGCTTTCGCCATACTTCTCAACGATGGCGCTCGCGCCCTTGCCAGGTGATAAGGCAATATCGACAAAGTAAACCGGGGCCTCTTTGGTTCGCGGCGAAATACTTGCCGGCAAGTCAAGTGACTTAGCCTGCAGTTCGATTTTCTCCGCCCCGTCCAGCTCGCCAAATAAGCCGAGCGAAACGTCGAGACCGCCCTCCTCGGTTGGCACCAGGTAGGCATCTGCCAATCCACCATTACGCAGCGTTTCCAACATCTCGTTGCCGGTTTCGCGATCACCGACATCGCGAATCATCACCCAATGGCCGACGAAGATCGTACCCTGCGCCGAACGGAGACTCGTACGCATGTCCTCACCTGCATATTGCATTAAGGCCGCATCCGCGTCGTTGCTGTCCCGGAACGGTCCTATCGTTACACAGGAGCGACCGACAACGGCCGACAAAGCAGAAGGTTCACCCGAACCCAACACGGCACCGACGCTGGCCGCTGCGTCAGCGCTCGTATTTGTGGAGACATCGAGTGGCGGGCCCAGTTCTGCCTCGTTAACGATTGCTACACCCTGTTGTGGAGAATCGTCGGCAAACATACCCCACACAAAGTAGAGAATGTTCGCGAGCAATAAGATCAAGAGGAGATTTTTCATTGACGATTTTCCAGCAGCTGCGCCAGGCCTTGCAAAACCAGGTGCGGACGATGTAACGATTCTTCGTTGAGCGACTTAAGGATGCGCGACGCGTCACCACCGGTCAAGACGATCGTTGCGCCGGAGCCTTCTGCCAGAAGGACACGAAATGCGCGCTCAATGGCACCGACAACCGCATTCAACGTGCCTTGAGCGATGGCACCACCGGTATTACTTGCGAAAATCCGCATGCCGCTCGCTTGTTTCACCGTTTTCTGGCGAATATTGGGCAAGTCGCTGGTGTGCGATGCAAGCGCTTCAGCCATTAACGTGACACCAGGAAGAATCTGGCCTCCCAGATGCTGCCCACCCCTGTCGAGCGCATCGATGGTAACAGCCGTACCCGCATCGACGATCAGGCATGCGGCCCGCACCTCCGCCCAGGCACCAATCATGGCGGCCCACCGATCAACACCTAATCGCCTCGGTTGCCCGTAACTATTGGTCACGCCACAGGCCTTTTTTGCGGTGCGCGCAAAATGCACGTCACAGTCGCAGTGCATGCCAACAACGCCCGATAGCCGAGTTGCGAAACTGTTGCCGGCCACATTGCTCGCGAATACAGAGCTTACGCGACGCGGTAACCTGGTCGTCAATGCAACGAGACCCTGCTCGCGAATTGCTTCCTGTGAGATATGACCCGTACGTCGTATGGCACCGTCATCGAGCACGCCCCATTTAAGCCGGGAATTGCCGATATCGAGTAACAACGATGTCATTTTGTTGCGCCTGTGGCATCTGCCAGAACGATCGAACCTGATACTACGCGAGTTAAGCCACCCGGTGTGTCGACGAGCAGAGCACCATCTATATCGATGCCAGCGGCCCTTCCACAAACTTGCTTGTCGGCCGTATCGACGATGATCTCCCGACCGAGCAACCAGTCATGCTGCTGCCAGGCCTCTCTGAACGCATCCAGGCCGGACACCTCGAAGCCGCCTAGCGTAGCGAACAGGTTCTCGATGACCGTACCAGCGAGTAACTCGCCCGTTGGCATCTCATCGGCAATGCGATTGAGGCCTACGGGTCCGTGCGCCCAATCCGACTCTGCGCCAAAGTCGACACTGTCCAGAACGTAGATATTCAAACCGATTCCGGCCACCACAGTCACGCCGTCGCCCTGTCCCGACTGCACTTCGGTCAATATGCCACCAAGCTTGCCATCCAGCGCGACGATATCGTTGGGCCACTTCAGGCGCGCCCCGGATACCTGTAGCCCTTGCAGTGCACCGACGACCCCAACTCCCAGCGCCAGCGTTAACGCAGACAAGTCCTGCGGCGTTTTCGCAAACGTATATGCCAGCGACAAACACAGCGCGTCTCCGGGATGCGATATCCATCGCCTGTTATGCCGCCCCCGCCCGGAAGTCTGATGATCTGCGATTGCTGCACGACAACGGCCGGCGGCTGGCGCCGGCTGAGAAAGCAGGTAGGAATTGGTTGACGCTATCTCGTCGAAAAGCTCGAGCGCATCCAGTTTGGCGCTGGTGTAATCGGAAAGCGGCCGCCGTACTGCGGACGCGTCAAGCCTGCTCATCGTCCTTGGTTTTGCGTCGACCGCTGAAGATCATCAATTTGGTGTTGCGATGCTCGGTGCCGTCGCGCATGCGTTGAATGTTTGAACGGTGCCAGCGTGCGACAAACAGCGCCATGACGACGCTGTAGATGAACAGTGGCTGGTCGGCAGGCAGACGCGTGAAGCCAATCCAGATAGGCACACTGGCTGCCGCGGCCATTGTCGCGAGACCGACGTATCCGGACATGACCAGCACCCATCCCCAGACCAGCAATATCGGCAGGATCAGCTCCGGCCCAACAACAATAAACGTGCCGATCAACGTTGCGCCGCCCTTGCCGCCGCGAAAGCGATGATAGATCGGCCAGACATGTCCTAAAACAGACGCTGCGGCACAGCAGAGCGTTAACCATGTTCTGGAGATCATCGGGTCTGCCGCTATGAACGGCAGTTCGAGCCCCGGCACGACCCCAGCGCCAATGACACCTTTGCCAATGTCGATAATGACGACGCCCAGCGCGAAAACGACTCCCTGAGTGCGCAATGCGTTTGTGCCACCAGCGTTGCCGCTTCCCATGGTGCGAATATCGATGCCGCCGCGGAGCTTGCCGACAATCATGGCTCCCATTAGTGAGCCGATGAAATAACTGATCAGAAATTTAGTACCAAGCTCCAACATAATGGCATGCCGCTTTGCGTGAACAGACGGCGCCATTGTAGCATCGGCGGACGAGTATCCGCGGCAGCATCATGAGCACAGAAACGGTTTCGCTATTCCTCAATCCGACGGCCGGGCGTGGCCGCGCCGGGCGCCGCATGGCACGGATCTGCGAGATTCTTGATACGGCAGGCGTTGCCTTCGATCTTTTTCAGAGCCGGGCGATCCGTGATCTGGAATCGCAGATAGGTTCGCTCGTTAGCGCCGGTGCTCGCAGGATAATTGTTGCCGGCGGAGATGGCAGCGTGCACGAAGCCGTCAATGGCATTATGCAAGCGGACGCAAACGCTCAACTCGGCGTCATCCCTACAGGCACTGGCAACGATTTTGCCAAGGCCTGCTCGATACCTCTCGACTGGGAGCTCGCAACCAGCCAACTGGCGGACAGACTTCTGGCCGGGGACGAGCCACGGCGTATCGATGTCGGTCGCATGAACGATCGTTTTTTTGCGAATGGCGCTGGCATCGGGTTCGACGCGAAAGTAACCCGCATCGCGCAGTCATACCGCTGGCCCATCGGTGATCTCGTTTACTTGTATGCGATTTTTCGTTGCATGGTTGATGGCATTGAATCACCGCGCGTTACGATTTCAGCTGGAGACTTCAATTGGAGCGGCCCCGTAACGCTGGTGAACGTCAGCAATGGGGCATGGATCGGCGGCATGTTTCATATCGCGCCGCAGGCCGACAACAACGATGGTCAGCTGGATTTGTTGATTGTCGACCCGGTGTCCCGTCTGCGCATAACATCGCTAGTGCCGAAACTCGTTCGCGGCAGCCACATGGCGGAGGCTGAAATCACGCATGTCGGCGTCAAGAAATTGTCAATCGAGGCTTCCACGGCAATGCCCTCTCATCTCGACGGTGAAGTGGGAGAACCCGGAACAAGGTTTGACATAGATATCCTGCCGGGTGCTCTCGAGCTGCTTTAGACTCGAACTGGGCGTGAACCAAGGTAAATGGCTAGCAGCGCAATTGCAGCGCCAGCGAGTTCCATCGTGGTCATCGGTCGGGCGAAAAATACCACGTCCCAGACGAAACTTAGTGTTGGTTGAAGCAGCAGAGCCAGGCCGGCCTCGGTAGTGGAGACCTTGGGCAAACTGCTCGCAATGAGCATTAGTCCCAAACAATGCGACAACAAGCCATAAGCGAGCAGCCAGGTTGCGTCAGTCATTGTCGGTATTGCCAGCGAAACTCCTTCGGCCATCGCCGATAGTCCCAGAATAAGCGCCGAGCCAATCGAAACGATCGCAATTTCCCGGGTCGGCAAGGGGTGCGCAGCTTCCGTGCGTGCCGCAC
>CAYTNO010000198.1:0-4571 GCA_964439125.1 uncultured Woeseiaceae bacterium
TTGAGCGCCTGTACTGCGGTTTCAACATTGCCGTGAGCCGTTATGACCGCGACCGGAACACTGGGCGCATGAACCTGCATCCACTCAACGAGTTCGAGGCCGTCGCCATCAGGGAGACGCATATCTGTAAGACACAAGTCGAAAGAGCGTGACTGCAAAAAGGATTTCGCACTGCTTACATCCATCGCAGTCTCGGTGCTGATATCCATGCGTCCCAGGGTCAGAGACAGCAATTCACAGATATCCGGTTCGTCATCGATGACAAGTGCGAGTGGTTGGGTCATGGTCTATTCTGCATCCCAGCGGTTCGGATCGGCAAATACAATACGAAAGATACTGCCTCCACCGGGCCGGTCAAGGTGCAGGAGCGTTGCTCGATTCAACTCACATAGCTCGCGCGAAATATACAGACCCAGTCCCGTGCCGCCTGAGCGTTCTGTATAGAACGGTTCAAACATCTTCTCGGCGGTAGCAGCATCAACGCCAAGACCGTGATCAAGCACTTCAACGTATGGGCGTCCCTGGCTTTGCATGCGACCTGCCTGCAATTCAACGAGAATGCCTCCGGTTTCGCTGGCATATTTGACCGCATTGTCGCAGAGGTTCCACAGTACTTGCCGCAGGTGGCCTGTATCCATCCGTACCTCGAGATCCCGCGAAATTTCCGCAACTGACAACTCGCCTTCCTGCAGTTCGAGTGTGCGTACGAACTCCTGGGCGAATTCGTCAAGCCAGGCTTTCAGTTCAAAGCGCTCCGGGCGATTGGTTTCCCGCCGCGACAACTGCAACACGTTGTCGATAATGTGACTGACGCGATCGGAGTGAGACTGAATGATCTCTGTGAGCCGTTTGTCCTCGTTCTTGATAGCGGTGGACTCGGCCAGTAGTTGTGCGGCATGACTCATCGCGCCAACGGGGTTGCGGATTTCGTGGGCGATACTCGCACTCAAGCGACCAAGTGAAGCGAGCTTGGATTGCTGCACGCGTGCGTTCATCAAACTGGCGTCCTCGAGAAAGACGAGTACCGGGCCCCCGCGATCCCCGTCTTTGCCTAATGGCGCAAGATGAGCCGTGAGTCGCAGGCTGCTGCCCGCATTGGCCACCGTGAATTCCGGGTGCGCGGACAGTCCGGCATCGGATCTCCAGTCCAGAACATAGTTGGCAAGTGGTTCGAAAGCCTTGGTCAGAGGCACTCCGGGCTCCAGTTGCGTCGCCCCAAGGAGCTGCGCAGCAGACGCATTACTGAGTCGAATTCTGTTTTCGGCGTCGATAACGATAATACTTTCGCGCAAATGCTGAACGATGTAGCCGTTTAGCTCGGAGAGATTTCGCAGGTCGACCCCACGCTGACGTGCCAGCGCCTCACTTGCCTGAATGCGTTTACCCAGCGGACGTGCGGCAAGCGCCATCGCAAAAATGATCGCACTGAGAATCCCGGCCGCCGGGTAATTCGGATCGGTAGCAATGCCACTAAGTTGCGAGAACGCACGCTCGCCCAGAATAGCGAACGTCGCAATTGCAGCCAGCACCGTTGGAAAGCGCATCGGCAACACCAGGCTTCCGGCCCCGACGAAGACGACCAGCAGCCCGCCGAGCCCGCTCGCGATACCACCGCTCGCGTGCATCAGGATAACAATCACTGCGATATCGACCAGCGACTGCACAATGGCCTGAACGCTGGCCGCAATCCAACGCTGGTGCAGCGAAAACGCCGAAATTATTGCGAAAATCAGATACGTGCCGGTCGTAACCTGAAATACGGCGGGGTACAGGCCGCCGAATATGCGGGGTTCGCCGACGGCTTGAAATATGATAAGCAAAGCAACCGAAATTAGTATTCGGAATGCGTTTAACGTAGCAAGAACGCGCCACGCCAAATCGGGTTCATCAGCTGCACGCTGCAGCAAAGTGTCACGACTGCTGCGCAGAGTCTGGCGGCCAAATAGATCCGTCGTCGTCCGTTTATTTGCTTCTTGTTGCGTAATATCGACCACCTGTTGTCCGGCTTGCGCCGATTGTAGACGAACGCCGGGACAGTTGCGGCGAAATCCGCTTTGCGTCGGCGGTCACTTTCATCCAAAATACGCCAGATTTCGTGCTGCAAGCTGCACGCCACTGACTGAAGTCCCCATGAATCTCCACGAATACCAATCGAAACGGTTGTTCGCCGACTACGGCATATCAGTACCCAAAGGCATTCCCGCCGAGACGCCCGACGAGGCTGTTGCGGCGGCAAAGAAACTGGGCGGCGAATTTTGGGTTGTAAAAGCGCAGGTACACGCCGGAGGGCGCGGCAAAGCGGGCGGCGTCAAGCTGGCGCGAAGCGCCGAGGAAGTCCGGCAACACGCTGAGGGCATGCTCGGTACACAGCTAGTGACACATCAGTCGGGCCCTGAAGGCATGCCTGTCAATGTGGTTTACGTCGAAGAGGGCTCGGGAATCGACCGCGAACTGTACTTGTCGATGCTGGTCGATCGTGAAGTCAATCGAGTTGCGTTTATCGCATCAGCGGCCGGTGGTATGGATATCGAAAAGGTCGCAGCGGAGACGCCGGAGAAAATATTCACCGTAGCGATAGCGCCCGACGCAGGTTTGCAGGATTACCAGGCCCGGCAACTCGCTTTCGGTCTGGGCCTCAACAAGCAACAGATGCGCCAGTTCGGCGATCTGATTAAGCGTCTCTACAAGCTCTACCAGGAGTGTGACGCGACCCTCGTCGAGGTTAACCCGTTGATTACGACCACTGACGGTGACGTCCTTGCGTTGGATGCGAAGATCAATATTGATGGCAGCGCTTTGTATCGCCAGCCAGCCTTGCTTGCGTTGCGCGACCTGAGTCAGGAAGACGACATGGAACGCGAGGCGGCCGAACACGATCTCAACTATGTATCCCTGGACGGCAATATTGCATGCATGGTTAACGGCGCAGGTCTGGCCATGGCAACAATGGACCTGATCAAGTTGCACGGCGGAGAGCCTGCAAACTTCCTCGATGTTGGCGGTGGTGCGACGAAAGAACGTGTTGCAGAGGCCTTCAAGCTCGTTCTGTCTAATAAGAACGTCGCCGCGATTCTCGTCAACATCTTTGGCGGCATCGTGCGCTGTGACCTGATTGCTGAAGGCATCATCGCGGCAGTTAAGGAAGTCGGTGTTGAGGTACCCGTCGTTGTTCGCCTCGAAGGAACCAACGTCAACAAGGGTCGTGATCTGCTGGCTAACAGCGGGCTCGACATCATCGCAGCAGAAGATCTGACGGACGCTGCAAAGAAAGCCGTCGCAGCAACGGCCTGACGAGTAGACAAATGAGTATCTTAGTTAATAGGGACAGCAAGATCGCTTGCCAGGGCATCACCGGTAGCCAGGGCACATTTCACACCGAGCAATGCATCGACTATGGCACGCAGGTTGTCGCCGGCGTAACGCCGGGTAAAGGCGGCAGCGAGCATATTGGCGTACCTGTGTTCAACACCATGCAGGACGCAGTTCGCGAAACTGGCGCTGATGTCAGCATGATCTACGTACCGCCACCATTCGCTGCGGATGCAATTCTGGAAGCTGCGGATTCCGGCGTGAAGCTCGTCGTCTGCATTACCGAAGGCATTCCGATTATGGATATGGTTCGCGTCAAATCGGCCCTGCGTGACTATGACTGTCGGCTGATCGGGCCGAATTGCCCCGGCATTATTACGCCGGATCAATGCAAGATAGGCATCATGCCTGGTTTTATTCACAAGCCAGGCCGAATCGGCGTTATATCGAGATCCGGGACGCTTACCTACGAAGCGGTATATCAAACGACAGTCAATGATCTCGGACAAACCACGTGTATCGGCATTGGCGGCGATCCGGTTCGTGGCATGGGATTCATCGACTGCCTGGAACTGTTCGAGGCCGATCCTGAGACAGACGGCATCATTATGGTCGGC
Source organism: uncultured Woeseiaceae bacterium (assembly GCA_964439125.1). Classification (GTDB taxonomy): domain Bacteria; phylum Pseudomonadota; class Gammaproteobacteria; order Steroidobacterales; family Woeseiaceae; genus UBA1847. The sequence continues at coordinate 3,927 of CAYTNO010000198.1, forward strand.
GAAATCGGCGGTACGGACGAAGAGGCTGCCGCTGAGTACATTCAATCAAACGTGAGCAAACCCGTTGTAGCTTACATAGCCGGTGTCACAGCGCCGCCGGGTAAGCGTATGGGGCATGCAGGTGCTATCGTTGCCGGAGGTAAGGGCACTGCAGCAGACAAGTTCAAGGCGCTCGATGCAGCCGGGGTAGCTACGGTCAGGTCGCCTGCTGAGCTTGGCAGCAAGATGCTGGAGGTTCTCAGTAACTAGGCGATAGCGCCATGAACAGCAGAGTTAAAGTCGCCCTGGCGCAGGTTGACCTCGCCGTTGGCGACGTCTCCGGTAATACAGCGAAGATTCTCGACTATGCAACGCGCGCACGCGATGAGTTGCAGGCCGATCTCGTCGTCTTTCCTGAGCTAAGTGTTTGCGGATACCCACCCGAAGACCTTTTGTTGCATGCGGGCTTGCGATATCGCACTGAGCAGGCCGTTGCCGATATTCGCGAGGCGGTTAAGGGTATTGCTGTGCTCGTCGGCTTTCCCGAGTACGTCGACGATCAGATTTACAACAGCTGCGCTGTGTTTTCAGACGGCGAAATTCTTTGCAGTTACCGCAAGAGCCTTCTGCCGAACTATCGCGTGTTTGATGAAAAGCGCTATTTCA
>CAYTNO010000199.1:0-4553 GCA_964439125.1 uncultured Woeseiaceae bacterium
TATCTTGTCCGTTTGGTATTTGTCCCGGACAAGTGTTTCGATGCTCCTCGAAAAGTCACGGTAGTCGAGTTTCTCGCCCGTCTCCGCGTTGCTGTCGGTGAGTGGCGCGATGATGATCGCTGACTTGAAGTTATTGGCAACGAGGCGCCCAACCTGCCCGGAACGCAGAATGTTGAGCCGCAGCTGGTTGAGAGACTCGTCCGATCCATCGTAGCCGTTCGGAATAACAGCACCACCGCGAAAGCCTTCTTCCGTTACCTCGCTCCAGCGTACGTTTGGCGTCCAGATCGACTGCAGACCGGAACGGTCGATGCCGGGGATATAGAAGGCCTCATCGTTGATTTGTCGGAGTGCTTCCTGGAACTCCTTGTCGTAAATGTCGCCGTCTGTAGTCTCGACGATGATGCGAATCGAGTTGCCGAGGCTCGCCAGGTCGGCCTTGTTATCCAGGTAGTTCTGGATGTAGGGATGCGACGTCGGAATCATCTTTTCGAAACTGGCGTCGGGCTCGATTTGTAATGCCTGCCAGCCAAAAAATGCGGTCAGCAGGGCGAAAATTATGATGACAGAGATTCTGTTCTCGAACAGGACGCGTTCAGCCAACGGTGGGCGTTCATTCTCAGACAGTCCGGTCTGGCGGTTGATGAGCTCACTCATGGCTAATCGCTCCATCGATGATGGAGATTCCACCAAAACCCACCAGCATTAGTTTACCGTCAGCCGTCTCCGTCACGCCGCTGTAGACACGGTCGCCGGAGGTCGGTACCGACTTGAAGCTGGCACCGTGGTCGTCGCTTACCAGCACGGCGCCAGCGGACCCAACCAGTACGATCGTACCGTCAGCCTGAGTCATACCGCTTAACAGTGTTCGTTGATCGCCAGTCACAACGGCCGACCAGGTATCGCCGTCATCGGTGGACCGGAACACGTTGCCCCTGAGGCCGAATGCAAGCAGCCCGCCGTCGTTTGCCGCGACGATTCCAAAAAATGATCCCTGATACGGCGAAACGGGTCGATCCCAGTTCTCGCCACCGTCTCGGGACCGCAGTAACGTACCGGCTTCACCGGCGACCAACAGCGTTCCGGAAATGGAACGGGCTATGCCATAGAGGTGAAAATTGTCGGGATTGTCGAGTCGATTGGATATCAGGCTCCACGTGGACCCGCCGTCTGTGGTCTGTAGCAAGATCCCGTACGCTCCCAGGGCATATCCACTGCGCTGGTCCCCGAACCAAACGTCGAGCAGGGGCATCGTCACTCCGTCATTAATCACGGCGGACGCATCCTCGAATGCGAATTGTGCGTCTTCAAGCGCCCATTCGAGATCCTCGAGTGAATCGGGATTCGCCTGCTCAATTTCGGCCTGTAGCTGGTTGATCATTGCTTCAGCCGCATCGGCAGACAACCGCGCGATGTCGACGCCCGTCAAATTCGTTTGCCAGCTCTTCCCCTGGTCGGTAGATCGCAGCAACACGCCGTCGTGTGCGGCCACCCATGCGCAATTCGAACCGCAAAATGTCACGGCAGTGATCGCGAGTGACACCGGTACCTGTGCATGCGTCCAGGATGTGCCACTATCGTCAGAGTAGAGAATATGTCCCTGTTCGCCTGCGACCAGGATACGCTGGCCGTTCGTAGCCGCGTCCAGAATAAGGCTGTTAGATGTGGCCTCCGTCTGCAGCGCAGGCAGCATTTGGAAGCGTGTGGTGTTGTCTTCACTGGCAACGACGTAGCCCGTGACAGCGAACACGATAACCACGATTTGCAGGGCAAGTCGCCGTTTGCGGCGTAGGCTGGCGAATGCATCAGAACGCATGATTGACGAGTCCCCGAATGTTGTTGATTGCGGCGGGCGTTTCCGCCCACCGCGATTCTTCTTTTATGGATCTACCGCACACCAGAGCGGCGCAATGCGGCTGGCGTGTAGTCTCGTTCTTTCACCTTGAAGTCCCAATGATATTGATATCCTTTCAACTCATTGCCTAAACCGATTGGCAGGTGTCGTCCGGAAATCAGGTCGTGCGAGGTTTCAAATGCATACCACGGTACGCCGACCTGGTAGTGAATATTGTTATGCGCTTCCTTAACACGCCATAGCTCGCCGCGGCCATCATAGAGATCGGCAATACTGATCTGCCAGGTATCCTCATCAACGTAAAAGGTGCGCTTTGCGTAAATATGACGCTCACCTTCTTTGAGCGTTGCCTCGATGACCCAGACGCGATGCAGTTCGTAGCGCAGGTACTCAGGGTTCAGATGACCGGCAAGCACAATGTTCTTGTATGTAAGGTCCTTACTGCTCGCTCTGAAGGAGTTGTACGGAATATAGAGTTCCTTCTTGCCGAGCAGTTTCCACTCGTAGCGATCAGGTGCGCCGTTGTACATGTCGAGATCGTCAGCCGTGCGCAGACCGTCGGATGCAGTACCGGGCCCGTCATACGCAACATCGGGTGCGCGGCGTACGCGGCGTTGCCCGGCGTTGTAAATCCATGCCGCACGGGGTTCGGTGACCTGGTTGATGTTCTCATGTACTAGCAGCACATTGCCCTCGAGGCGCGCAGGCGCTTTGATCGACTGTTTGTAATAGAACAGTCGATTGGGTGGAGAGGTTCCAAGGTACTGTGCGAACGTGAGTTGGTCTTCAAGCACGATTGGACTGAAGTTCCCGTTTGACTGCACAGGGATCTGTGTATAGCTGCGTTGCACGCTGCCTCCGCGATAACGAAGCACGTGGTTCCATACGATCTCGACACCGGATTTCGGAATCGGAAACGGAACGTAGGAGTTGACGTTGACCAGGCCGTTGCCGTCTGCTGTGGTTTCGGTGGTCAGGGCGTCGTTCTTGACAGCTGCGTACACGCTTTCCGGGTAAGCAGCCGTTCTGTGTGTCGCGTACACGGGCATGCGATAGGTGTCTGGATACCGTTTCAGAAGCGCAATCTGTCCTGTAGAGAGATTGTCCTTGTACTGATCGAAGTTCTGCGCCGTGATCGTATACATCGGCTGCTCGTTCGGGAACGGATCAACAAGCGGCTCACCTTCAACGTAGCCGGCCGGCAGCTCAGTTAAGCCGCCGGTCCATGCCGGAATCGTGCCTGCGGCGTTGCCACTTCTTTCTGCGCCGATCGGCGTAAGTTCGTCACCGCCGAGACGCGCGGCATCTTCTGGCGAGATTTCTGCAATGGCACCTTCGGCCATGAGGCCGAGCACCGCCACTAACGCAAATGTCGTTCGCATTGTCATGATATGCGTACTCCTGGTATTGGTATTTGAATAGTTCATTAGAAACTCACCGAGACGCTGAGTGACAGGAAGTCTCGATCACTGACCATGCTGTAGTCGTCACCGGAGAACGACGTGTAGGCCAGACTGCCGGTGTAGCGGTTCAGGTATTCAGCGGCGAGGCTGACGGTCAATGCTTTGTTGCCTTCCTGGAAGTTTGGTGCCGGCGCGTATCCATCGACATCGTGAGACCACGCGATCGTAGGCGTCAGGTTGATGCCGGCAAACACGTCGTTATAAGTCAGGGCAGCGCGCATGCGGTAACCCCAGGAGGAATCCGTAACGTAACCGTCTGTTGAGCAGTTACTGGCGTTGGTGTTCGGTGGTGCGACGCCGGCCAGAGTATTGCCTTCCTCGCAGGTAATGAATTGCCCCGGAGGAAGGGGCGGAGAAGGCAGTGGGATTGGATTGAAGTAACCCATGCCGAAAGTCGGCGAACGTCCGTATCGCTGTACCGACTGGTCGGGTAGGTCGCCTACGAAATCGGCGCCAACTTCAGCAAGCAGCGTCAGGCGGCTAGCGCCGAGGACCTGGTCGAAGAAGTGCACGAGCGTTACCTGTACCTGCGTCAACGGCAGCCGGTCAAAGCCCGCAGCCGCTGCGCCAGGACCGGCCGCAATAATTCGTGGCAGCATGGTCGACCACGGAGCTTCTCCAACGGCTCCTTGCAGGAGCTCTGTTGTATTGATCTGCACGGGGAAGTCCGGCCGGTGGCTGATTTCACCGGAGATCGCAAAGCCTTTGAGGTTGGTTGCAAAGCTGAAGCCAAATAGTTCTATGTCTTCAGGGAATTCCACAAAGTACTGCGGATTTCCACCGAGCGGGTTACCCGGAATGAAGGGCGTGCCCGGCGGCCCACCCAGGGACTCGTTCGCCGATGTCACGCCGCTCAGGTAAGGGGCACGGCTGTGATAATTCATGTAGTAAAGACCGAATTCAGCGCCAGCCAGTTTCTCGGCGAAGTAGCGTAGCGCGATGCCGTACTGACCTTCGTCGTCAGGTTCGCGGTCAAACTGCCGGGAAATGAACAACCCACCGGCCATGTTGGTCTGGTCATTGAGGGCGCCAACCAGCGTGACAATGTTGCAGCCCGTGGCGGCAACGTCGGCCGTGGAGAAGTACGTGCCGCAGCCTTCAATCAATGTACTTTCCCAAGCCAGCTGATAGAAGGCCTCAATGCTTAGCGCGTCGGTCAGGTTGGTGGACGCGTATATCAAGGGTACCGGCAGCAGGCCTTCCTTGATATCGGCGCCGGGCCGGCGGAATGCCGA
>CAYTNO010000200.1:0-4548 GCA_964439125.1 uncultured Woeseiaceae bacterium
ACCTCGCTTCGATTGATCCGAGTAGCGATTCTCCCTGGGCACTAGCGGCTCATTGCCTCCTGCAGCCGCGAATTCGGCATCCCTGATTTGCTTTGCAGCGGTTTGGCTGTCCTCACGAAGCTGCCATTGACCAGACAGGTCGTTGCCTGCCGCCACCGCGCTTTTTGCAATAAGAACCTCTTTGGCGGCGCAGCCCGCGATAAACGCGAGTGACAGCGCGGCGACAACCGTTGCGAATCGCTTCATAGAAAGTAGACCCGGGCAAAGAGAACAGGAAACATACACAAAACCTGGCTCATGCAACAGCGAACGTGCGCCGCTCTCTCTCGTGCATTTTCAGGTCAATCGTTATCTTAATCGCGATCAGCACCAACAACGCCGGCAATGGATTACCCAATAACGTCACGACGAAACCGCCCGCAATGACCGCAATGTGCAGGGCGATGATGCGGCCATATGGACGTTTCATCAGTTGCCTCAAATTCGTTCGCTTGTACTCGCCGCCACCAATAAAATTTGTCCAGTACGAGACCAGGTGGCTAACGAATATTGCTGCAACACCTAGCCACAACGGTGATCGCCAGGAAACCGGAAGTTCACCATCGAACAAACTCGTAACGGCCGTGAAGTGACCAAAACAGAACATTCCGTAGTGGACGACGAAAAACGGAATGATAAAGAAACGAGCCCCTCCGGCAACCCGAGCGACCATTCGCCGTTGGGTATCTGTCAGATCTGACTCGGAACCGTCCTGCGTCAGCTGGCCAAGCCCCAGGCCTGATTTACAGGCGATCATTCTAAGGACATTGATCACGCCAATAACGACGTTTTCAGCCCAGTAAAGGATGATGACGTCGAAAACGCGCCAACCCAAAAACAGCACCCCGAACAATGGCACCAAATTGGCCACGATAAGTACGATCGCAGACGGTCTGGAGAGCATCTGGATGCTGGAAACCGATTTTTCAGTCACGCCACTCTCCCTGCTGTTGCTGCTGCTGCCAGGCTACGCGAGATGTCATTCATCCTGGTCACGTAAATATCGTCAAGTTCAAGCCAGTTTGCCAACGCGCGTAACTCCCGGGCAAGGTGGTCGACGCACATCGAGGGATCGGTGTCCGGCTCTTTGTGTGTCGCCAGAACGAGCAACACGCCCGATTGCCTGTCTGCTTTGAGATCAACGCGAGCGACAATATCGTCGCCAACTCGAAAAGGCAGCACATAGTAACCCCACTTGCGCTGCGCGGCGGGTACGTAGATTTCGATTCGGTAGTGAAAGTCGAACAAGCGCTCAGCCCGAGGCCGAAACCAGACCATAGGATCAAACGGCGACAGAAGAGATGCGCCTGCAATTCGACGCGGCAGGCGCGCCGAAGCAGACAGGAACGCCGTCTCTCGCCACCCCTCCACAGCTACCGTTGACAACGTACCAGCGTCTACCAGGTCTTGCACGAGTGGCGCCGTGTCTTTTGCCGTCATTCGATAGTAGTCCGCAAGATCCTGCAATGTAGCGACGCCAAGAGCGCGTGCGGCACGGCAGAGAAGTTCACGCCTTGCGTCATCTTCCGAGATTTCGCGAGACAGATGTTGTTCGGATAATAGCCGTTCCGGCAGGTCGTACACTCGTTGAAAATTAGGCAGCCGCTTTGCCACGGCGAGTGCGCCAGTCGCGAAATGATATTCAAGGGCGCAGCGAGGAATGGAACGGTGCCAGTCGCCTGGCTTTCGTCTGGGCCCCGGAACCGGCGGCAGGTCATTTGCTGTGACGGCGCCGTGCTGTTGTACCTGCTCAAGCACGGCATCCAGGTAGCTGTTGCGGCCACGTAGTTTCCTGATCGGATTGTGGCTGCCAATCTTATGAGCTTTGCGACGATAATCGAGCAATGGCCAGGCGCTCACTGGAACGATCGAGGCTTCATGAGCCCACTGCTCGGTTAGCTCACCGGAGCCATAGACGAAGCGTTCGAAACGTTGCCGGTCGTAGGAACCAAGCCGTGACCAAAGAATCAGAAAATGCGCGGGCATCAGCACATTCACATAATCGAGTTGCAGCACTCCGAGCGATTCGATCACGCGTCGAAAATGGCGCACGTCTGCTTTGTTTGTTGGCCGCTCGCGGTCGAAACCCTGTGCCGCAAAAGCAATTCGCCGTGCCTCACCGGCAGAAAGTCGAACTCGCTGCATAGCCAAGTGAGCGGGACTAGCCTTCGGCAAGGCCGCTGTGCACCTTGCCCGCTTCGACAGACAATACCCGGTCGACCGAACTGCTGTATTCACGAGAACGCAGACCGTCGATAAGGTGCCACTCGCCGGTACAGCTTGATGGCGTCAGGGTCATGCACAGCCAACCACGGCGCTCGGTTTCCATGTACTGGAGGTTTGCATTGAGCTCCAGGGTCGCATCCCTTACAGCTCCAGGTCGTCTCTCGGGGAGATAGTCCGCGAACCCTGGCGACGTCACAGACGTTGTCATGTATTCCACTGCGACAGGCTCGTCCTCGCCATCTAACAACAGGTTGCCCGCCAGCGAGGTATGCAAGTCACCACTGAGTACAACAGCGTTCGTTGCCCCCGCTTTCAAATCCGCCAAAAAGTTCTGACGTGCCGCGGCATAACCGTCCCAGGTATCGAGTAGCAGCGGCGGATTGTTCTTACTCATCGCAACGCTGAATTCCAGAACCTCTCGTGGAACAGGTGTCTCGCGTTCCAGGTCAAGAAGTGGGCCGAGATCAGGTGAGCGTAGCGTTGAGACCATGACCTGTTGGCCGATGAGCTGCCATGTCGTGCCAGCCGCGCTCTCCAAAGAACTACGTAACCAGCTTTGCTGATAACTGCCGAGCATTTGGCGATCGGGCGTCTTCAGTACGTCTTCGACTTCAAGCGGTGTCATTTCCTGGGAAATTTGTGGTTGCATATCCCGGCCATATAGCCGCGTGTCAAGCATTATGAGTGACAGCAGATTGCCGTATCGGAAATCCCGAAAAATACGCGTGTCTTCGCCGCAAGCCTCTCCGCGTATCGGCATCCACTCAAAATAGGCCTTTATCGCCGCGTCGCGTCGTGCCGCCCAGCAACCTTCGTCGTCATTGTGATTCTCGGCACCGCTATGCCAGGCGTCGTTGGCTATTTCATGGTCGTCCCAAATTGCAATGACCGGGTGAGCCGCGTGCATCGCCTGGGAGTCCGGGTCTGCCTTATATTGGGCGTGCCGACGTCGATAATCCGACAGCGTCATAAGCTCCCCGGGCGGATCCGGTACACGATTCAACTCCTGGGCGTACTCTGTCGCATATTCCCCGATCCCATATTCATAGATGTAGTCACCGAGATGCAGTACCGCATCGAGATCATCCCGGTTCGCAATCTCGCGATAGACGTGAAAATAACCGCTCGGATAGCTTGAACAGGAGACAACGGCGAATCGGGCTTCTTCCACATCAGCAGAAGGCAGGGTTCGCGACTTACCAACAGGCGACTCGACGCCTTCCACGCTGAACTGATAGTAAAGCCGCGCGCCGGACGGAAGCCCTCGCACGTCGACTTTTACGGTGTAGTCAGTAGCAGGCCCCGTCTCGACAACGCCCTCACGCAGAACCGTTTTCATTGCGGCGTCTCCGCATACCTTCCACAGAACGGCTACCGGTTCTCCCTCGGCTGCGCTGACCCGGGTCCAGATAACAAAGCCATCCGCCAAAGGATCGCCACTAGCGATACCGTGTTCAAATGCGTACCGACCCTTCGCTATGCTTTGGCGAGACTGCTTCGAAAGCAATGCGAACAGGATGCCGCTTGCCAGAACCCGGATAAAACTACGTCTTAACATTGCTTTTGCGCAAACCTGATTCGCTAGCCATCGTCGACAATAGCATCCGCTTCAATCTCTACAAGCATGGCCTGAGCATAGGCGTCACTCTTTATGTATGAGCTCGGCATTGAAAATCTCTTGATCTTTCACTTCAAGTAATGATCATAACTTACTGTTTTATCTATTACTTTGCGTAACCGATATCGCGCAGTGCTTGGCCAATCTCGTCAAGTACGGCCGGGTCCTCGATAGTCGCAGGCACTTTGTAATCTTCGCTGTCTGCGATCTTACGCATCGTAGCTCGAAGCACCTTGCCGGAGCGTGTTTTCGGCAGCCTACCGACAATCGCTGCCTTCTTGAACACGGCAACGGGGCCTATCTGGTCGCGCACCATTTGCACGACTTCGGCAACGATCTCTGCGCCATCGCGATCAACACCAGCCTTGAGCACGAGAAAGCCGACAGGTAGCTGCCCTTTCATCTGGTCCGCAACACCCATTACGGCACACTCAGCGACATCATCATGCGCGGCGAGGACCTCTTCGATTGCGCCCGTCGACAGACGATGGCCCGCCACATTGATGACGTCATCCGTTCGGGACATGACGTGAATATAGCCATCGTCGTCAATAAAACCCGCGTCGCCAGTCTCGTAGAAGCCCGGAAAAGTCGTGAGATACGAACTGCGGAAGCGTTCCTCAGCGTTCCACAGCCCCGGCAAAGCACCGGGCGGCAATGGCAAC
>CAYTNO010000201.1:0-4545 GCA_964439125.1 uncultured Woeseiaceae bacterium
GCGTGCTCATCACGACATTGACGAAGCGCATGGCGGAGGATCTGACGGATTACCTCGCGGACCATGGAAAACGGGTGCGCTACCTGCACTCCGATATTGGCACCGTTGAGAGGACCGAGATCATTCGCGATCTGCGGCTTGGAGCCTTCGATGTGCTCGTGGGCATCAATTTGTTGCGAGAGGGGTTGGATATGCCAGAGGTCTCGCTGGTTGCGATTCTCGATGCGGACAAGGAGGGCTTCCTCCGCTCAGAGCGTTCGCTGATCCAGACTATCGGCCGCGCAGCACGCAATATCAATGGCACCGCAATCCTGTATGCCGACCGCATGACCGGGTCAATGCAGAAGGCCATCGAGGAAACAGGACGCCGCCGCGAGCGGCAGGTCGAGCACAACGAGAAAAACGGGATAACTCCGGCGTCGATTGTTAAGCGAGTTTCCGACATTATGGAGGCAGCGCACCCGTCGCCTCGGGCTGGGCACCGGCGCGTGGCCGAGGAGGGTGCGGAATATGAAAGCATGACGCCAGAACAGCTCCTGAAACGAGCCGTTAAGCTGGAAAAGCAGATGCTCAAAGCTGCGCGAGATCTGGAATTTGAGGAAGCGGGACGGTTGCGGGACCTGATCCACACCATTCGGCAAAAGGGTCTGGGGCTCACGCAGGACTAAGTGGGCAGGAGGTCTTGCGCACGGCAGGTGGCTTGAGTATCGTATGCCGCCCCTCGCAGGGGCAGCATAGTAAGTCAGGGCGATTAGCTCAGGGGTAGAGCGCCACGTTGACATCGTGGAGGTCGCAGGTTCGAAACCCGCATCGCCCACCAATTCCGCAACGAGAGCCACGCGTTGCGAATTGGCAACAAAATGCCTTAATTTTTACAAAAACAATCGCTTCCATGGTTGTTTCTTATCATTTGGCTATATAGAATCGCGTTCCCGCACTCGCTGCGGCGCCTCGATGCGCCTAGCGGCTGCGTTGGGTTGTTGAGCACTGGAGGATCTGAGTATCGCAGCTACAAAGCGAGTACGGCGTAACGAAGAAATTGATGCGGTCGAAGTCCGTGTAATTGACGCGGAAGGTGAGCAGGCAGGAGTGATGTCGCTGGCCGATGGCATTGAACTGGCCAAGAGCGTAGGACTGGATCTGGTGGAAGTTTCGCCAATGGCGGAGCCACCGGTCTGCCGAGTAATGGATTTCGGCAAGTACCTGTTTGAGCAGAACAAGAAACAGCAACACTCCAAGCGCAAGCAAAAGCAGGTTCATGTAAAAGAGATCAAGTTCCGGCCCGGCACAGACGAAGGTGACTACCAGATCAAACTTCGCAAGTTGGTTGAGTTTCTTGAGATAGGTGACAAGACGAAAGTCACGCTAAGATTTAGAGGTCGTGAGATGGCGCACCAGGAACTCGGTGCGAATCTTCTGGCCAGGGTCCGAACTGACCTTGAAGAGTACGGTGTGGTCGAACAGATGCCGCAGATGGAAGGACGGCAGATGATCATGGTGATTGCACCGAAGAAACACTGAGCAAAAAGCTGACTGCGGTTAACGACAGCCGCACGACGCATATCCCGCCTGTAGCGGCCGGACGTTCCGGTACGTAGCAAGGCCCATAAAGTGGAGAATACAATGTCGAAGATGAAGACCAACCGAGGCGCTGCCAAGCGCTTCAGCAAGACGGGTAAGGGTGGCTTTAAGCGATCCCAGTCCCACCTCAATCACATCCTTACCAAGAAGAAATCGAAGCGTAAGCGCCATTTGGGTATGACACTGCAGGTCGCGGCCAGCGACGTGAAGAGCGTGCGACGCATGCTCCCTTACGCTTAAGAGGGGATTGAGAGATGGCACGAGTAAAAGGTGGCGCTACCGCCAAGGCCCGTCATAAGAAAGTCCTCGATAAAGCGAAGGGCTATTACGGCGCGAGAAGCAAACTCTACAAGACTGCAAAACAGGCTGTCATCAAGGCTGGTCAGTATGCGTACCGCGATCGTCGGCAACGCAAACGCCAGTTCCGGGCACTCTGGATTACACGCATCAATGCGGCGGCACGTCTGCATGGCTTGTCATACAGCCGGCTGATTAACGGCCTGAACCTGGCTAACATCGAGATCGATCGTAAGGTGCTTGCGGATATCGCGGTACACGATCCCGAAGGTTTTGGTGCAATCGCCGAACAAGCGAAGTCCGTCCTGGCACAGAGCAACTAAGATACCCAAAAGCGGTGCGATTTCTTCGTGCCGGCTTGGGGTGAACGCTCATGCGCGAATTGACTGATCTGGTCCAGACAGCCGTGTCGGAAATCGATGCGGCTGCCGACCTGTCCGCGCTGGATGCGATTCGAGTTGCATACCTTGGCAAGAAAGGTGAACTGACATCGAGGCTAAAGGCCCTGAGTCAGCTTCCGGCTGAAGAAAGACCAGCCGCCGGTCAGGAAATCAATGTCGCCAAGCAGGAGCTGCAGAGTCGTATCAATGCTCGACGCACGGCACTGGACTCGAAGGCGCTTGAATCCAAACTTGCGGCCGATGCTGTCGATGTGACCCTGCCGGGTCGCGGCGCTTCAATTGGTGGTCGGCATCCGGTTTCTCGCGCGATGGCCAGGATTGAGAAGATTTTCCTCAATGCCGGCTTCGGTGTGCGGTCAGGGCCGGAGATTGAAGATGATTTCCATAACTTTACGGCTCTGAATTTCCCGGAGAATCATCCGGCGCGCGCGTTGCACGATACTTTCTTTTTTCCGGGCGGCAATTTGTTACGCACGCATACGTCGCCGGTACAGATTCGGTCGATGGTCAAAGAAGGCGTGCCGATCCGAATAATTGCCCCGGGTCGTGTGTATCGTTGCGATTCCGATCAGACGCATACACCGATGTTTCACCAGGTCGAAGGTCTGGTCGTCGATCGAGGCGTCAGTCTGGCCAACCTCAAAGCCGTCCTGCATCAGTTCGTAGAGAGTTTCTTTGAGAGAGATGCGGAACTTCGCTTTCGCGCGTCCTATTTTCCATTCACAGAACCTTCTGCAGAAGTCGACATACTCTGGGGCGAAGGCAAATGGCTCGAGATACTGGGTTGCGGCATGGTGCATCCGAATGTGCTGGAAGCCGCTGGCATCGATTCCGAGGAATTCACCGGCTACGCATTCGGTATGGGTGTCGAGCGTCTCGCGATGCTGCGCTACGGCGTTTCTGATTTGCGTACCTTCTTTGAAAACGATCTGCGCTTCTTGCGGCAGTTCCGGTAAGCGTCATGAAGATTGTTGAATCCTGGTTGCGTGAATGGGTGAATCCTGATTTGGACACCACGGCGTTGGGCGATCGTCTTACGATGGCTGGTCATGAAGTCGACGGCATTGAGCAAGAAGGAGCCGGGCTAGAGGGTGTGGTCATTGCCGAAGTGCTTGAAGTAGAAAAGCACCCGGATGCAGATCGCTTGAGTGTGTGCAAAGTGTCGAATGGCAGCGGCGATATCCTTGAGATTGTTTGCGGCGCGCCGAACGTTGTCAAGGGAATGAAAACGCCGCTGGCAACGCCGGGGGTCACATTGCCAAACGGCCTGAAACTCCGGAAATCCAAGATTCGCGGTGTCGTATCGAACGGCATGTTGTGTTCTGCCGTCGAGTTGGGTCTCGGCGAAGAGTCCGATGGAATCATTTCGCTGGCCAGCGATGCTCCTGTCGGACAAGCAATTACCGACTACCTGAATTTGCCTGATGCGGTCGTTGATCTGGATCTGACACCCAATCGCGGCGACTGTTTCAGCGTGCTGGGTATCGCCAGAGATGTCTCGGCACTGACGGGTGCGAGCCTTAAAGATGATTCGGTGCCGCCAGTAGAGGCGACTATCGCGGATACCCATCCGGTGCAGATAGATTTCCCCGAGGGTTGCCCAAATTTTGCAGGTCGTGTCATTCGAAATATTGATCCAGCAGCGACATCGCCGCTGTGGATGGCCGAGAGGCTGCGCCGCTCAGGTTTGCGGCCAATCCACCCGGTTGTCGATATCACCAATTACATCATGCTGGAATACGGACAACCGCTTCATGCCTATGATCTGCAGCTCGTAACTGGCCCAATTCGGCCCCGAATATCTGCAAAGGGTGAAAAAGTCACGCTGCTTGACGAGAAACAGATCGAGCTCGACGCGAACACCCTGGTTATCAGCGACGACAGCGGGGCTATCGGCCTTGCAGGCATTATGGGTGGCCTAAGCACTGCGGTTAGTGAGAGAACGACCGATGTCTTCTTTGAAGCGGCATTTTGGCCACAGGATTTTATCGCGGGGCGCGCCCGTTCTTACGGGTTGCACACCGATGCCTCACTGCGATTTGAACGCGGCGTGGATCCACAAGGACAGGCCCGGGCAGTCGAGCGCGCGACTTCGCTGTTACTCGAGATCTCAGGCGGTGATGCTGGTCCGTTAGTTCTTCAGACAGCTAACGATCACCTGCCGTCCAGAGAGACGATTGTGCTTCGCCGCAGCAGGCTCGAGAAGTTGCTGGGTGTGAAAATCGACGACGAAACCGTCACAGATATTTTGCGGCGATTAGGTCTT
>CAYTNO010000202.1:0-4541 GCA_964439125.1 uncultured Woeseiaceae bacterium
CGCTTTGGGTCAACAGCAGCCTCTCAACAGTTTAACATCCGAGCGGCTGCTTCCGGCCAGAAGCGGCCATTATTGCCACGTTCCATCGTCATTGATTTCCGGCAACCCTTCCACGCGTGCGAGTTCCTGCATTGCGACAATGAAACTGGACTCTGAGCGCGCAAATGAAATGCCCAATTCGTAGAATCGGTGGAGACTGCGTCGCATGCTATCGCGAACCTCTTTTCGACAGGTCTCAGCTGGTACCAGCCCTTCCGCACACTGGAACCAGTCGTTATTAAGCTCAGTAAGTCGCACGTACATCCAGAACTCATAGCGCCTCTTTTCTTCTGGCGTCAGAATCTCTGACCATCCAAGCGCTCCGGGAAAACCTTCAATCTGCTCTTGGAGCTTGACATCGATCGGTATCAAATCACCACCGTTAGCGACGTCCGCCAAGATTTGCATATTGGTGTTGGTCCGCTCCATAGAAATTTGCGCACGCATCAATTCCGAGTTTTGGCGAACTTCGTACACCAGTAGGATCAATCCAATCAACACACCGATGTTCGCACCAAGAGAGAGCCATCGATTCAGTCTGTCGTTGTTCATAACTACTCCACGGCATGGCCGTACGATGGTTTCCGGGAGATATTTGACCGGCCGCTTTGGGTCACAAGCAGTCGCTCAGTAGTCTAGCAGCTGACCGGCTGCTTTCGGCCAGAAGCAGACGAATTACTTTTAGTTGTCGAGCACGGAAATCGTATTGAGCAACCGGATAGTCCGAGGTCTACTCGATATCCTCCAAGTCGATTTCCATCGGATTATCGGGATTCGCAGTCCACTCCTCGAGAGAGGCTGCATAAATCGCCACATCGGTGAACCCGAGCCGCGTTAACACGAAAGCATCCGCCGCAGCGGCAATTCCGCCACCGCAGTAAGTGATCGTTCGTGCCCCTCGATCACCGACAAAAAGTCCAGACAGCTTTTCGTCTGAGCGAAAATGGCCTGTCTCGCCGAACAACGAAGTAACTGGAACGTTGATAGCGTCTGGAATATGGCCAGGCTGAGCGTACATCGTCCATTCGCCCCGGTAGTGAATTTCGGGCAACGCATCTACCAGATTGACGGCATCGTTACCGATTGACGCGCGCACTTCCTCCTGATCGGCGATCAGTTCGGGCCGCAGGTTGACCGTGAGAGCACGCGAAGTCCGGAGCACGGACTCCGTAGACAGTTCGCCTCCCGCAGCCGTCCAGGCATCCAGCCCGCCGTCAAGCAGCGCCGCCCGGTCGAAACCGATCCAACGCAGCATCCACCAAACCCGAGCGGCCCAGGACGAGCCCATATCATCGTATATCACCACGCGGGAATCGTCCCCGACACCTAACGCACCCATGGCAG
Source organism: uncultured Woeseiaceae bacterium (assembly GCA_964439125.1). Taxonomy (GTDB): domain Bacteria; phylum Pseudomonadota; class Gammaproteobacteria; order Steroidobacterales; family Woeseiaceae; genus UBA1847. The sequence goes on from CAYTNO010000202.1 coordinate 1,384, forward strand.
CAGCAAACTCTTCGGGCGACGGCATTCCGAACTGAAATGGACTTTCGACGTCGGACAGCTCGCCTAATAGATCGGCAAAACCGGCCGTCGGGATATGACCAGCTTCGTAGTTGGCCCGACCGTTCACTGATCGGAAATTACCTGCAGCATCTGACTCAACAATCACCGTGGCGTCGAGTACGACCAAGTCTGGATTACCGAGATGCTCCTTGAGCCACTGAGCGCTAACGAGCATGTCTATCTCTGGGAGGGCGGTCGCAATGTTCTCTGACTTTGGAGGGTCGGAGCAGCCAGCTTGTACGGCAAGTGCCGCGATGAATACCAGTTTCAACAAATGGTTAACGCTAGTCATCTGTAACTCCTCTTCGATCGTCCTGGGAACGCATTCGCCAATAAGAACACGCATCGCTGGCGAACTCGTGGCTGTGGCCCCGCGATCGTCCGGTTTGGGTCAACAGCAGCCTCTCAACATTCTAGCAGTCCAGGGGCTGGTTTCGGCCAGAAGCGGCCGCTGACTCCAGCGGTCAAGTGAGCTTTGAGGACGTTTGTTGGTTTTTCCAATCGAGCCACTTCCGATTTGGCGTACGCCGCTTGTCAAAAAAACTGTTCTGATTGAAAGTGCTCCAGACCAGGTTGAATGTTGCGTGTCCGATTTGATCGCTTTTCGAATCTGGCATGTTTTTTCGACTTCCGGAAATCGCACCCAGGATGCCGTCACGCGCTCTTTCTTGGGCGATGCGTGCTTCGTCCTCTGGCAACCCGAATTTGGAGACCAACGTCGCTTGAATCTTCTTTTCTGGTGAGTGGCTCTCGATGGCTGTGAGTAACCACTTTGCAAGGTCGCTCTCCAAATGATCACGTTCAGTAAGTTTTTCCATGTCTATTGTCCGATTCTCCGACCGACTGCTTTGGGTTAATAGCCGTCGTTCAAAACCTTAACACCTATCCGGTTGCTTTCGGCGTGCACATTGGACGTTCAAACGCTGGAACTGCTCCGTAGTTTGGTCGAGGCCGAAGAACTACTAGTGGGCCAGCGAAACTTCGTACCAGTTCTTGACCCAAAAGATCTCAAGCCGGCCATTACCATCCCAGTCGCCAACAATTGGCGTGGTGCTGCCGTTGCCGACCTCGGCTAGAATCTCCCCTGTGTCGCCGGACAACCAACGACCGCTGCCGCTGCCCTTTCTTGCGGGGATGTCGAGCCAACCATCACCGTCGATGTCATAGAACTCGTCGTACATCTGTGTTGGGTTCGCACCGCCAACGATTCCGCCCATTTTTGTTTCCCAACGAAGGCTGTCGGTACCGAGTTCCCAGCACAAAATGTTCTTGCCAGAGACGAAAATAAATTCCATCTGCCCGTCATTATTAATGTCGCGATAGACCGGTGGGAATTTCGCTTTGATCTTGTCAGGTGCTTTATATTCGGCTGTGATCTCGCCACTGCCGTTGATGAAAGCAATCCGCTTTTCCATGACTGTGATGAAACCATCGCCGCTGGGTAGCGGCAATATGTCGATAATCTTGTCTGACTGATGGGTCCAGCTTACTTCGCCGGTATCCAGCGACATCATGTTTAGTTCGCCGCGATCCTCACCGAATGCCAGGAAACGGCGCTCTTCGTCGACGCGAAATAGATGCCAGCTCGGGAACTCCGAAATACGCCTGCGCAATTCGCCATCGTATTCGGCCTTTCCGTTTTCCGGATCAAGTACCAATACGCGTCCGGGCGAAAACAAAACGGGCAGCATGCGCCCGCGATCGATCAATGACGTATAGGTTCTCTTGGAGGCCTTGTCGTTGCCTTGCAACGCGTAAGTCCAAAGCGTCCGGCCGTCATCGGCTGACAAACCAAGCATCGCCTTTTGCGCATCGTCGGTGACCAGAATTGTGGCGCCCGATCCATCTGTTTCGGGAACGACCCACTGGAAGCGAGTTTCATCCCACGTACCATCAGCAGGAAAATCGCGTTGCCACAGGATAGAACCATCGTCGTCGACCGCCACAATTGTTTGCAGGTCAGTCGCCGATCCAGGCACGAGCACAGGGGCCAGGAACACTGTGTATCCGCCCAGACTGGCGATGGGCACTGCGGCGAAAGTGCCGACCAGGGCGCCCGCGAACAACACCAGACCTCTTTTTAGTCCCTCCAGTCGCTCGCCGTATGCAACAACGTACTCCAGCTGTTCGTCATCGTCGAGATTGATCGCGGTTAGTCCGGCAGCGGCCGCACGACCGAAGTTTAGATTCAGACTGTAACGATCGTTATCGATCTGCAGAACCGTTAACGACAGTTCCTTGTCGTCGCGCTCCAATGCCACGAATTCGAGATTGCCGTCGGCATCCACGTCGTAAAATGCACCGAGTTGGCCGCCGCGACCGTACGCCGCTTTCATCAGCGTCTTGCCGGGGCGCCCGTCAAGCTCAGTAAGGACAACCGGAAAGTCGTCTTTGGCAAACGCAACCGGTGCTAGAGCCAGGCCGAGCCAGATAACTATATATTGTAGGCGCATGGTCTAAGGATACTGCAGCCAAGGGATTAGGATCACAGCATTTTAAAGCATTCAATGAGCCTTGTCGGCAACGAACTCCACTCGCTCGACCGCCCAACCCTGCACGTCCGGATAATCTGGAATCATCTTATGATCTATGATCTCGCTGTAGTGTCCGCGCACCCGGACCTCGAATGGAGCAAAACGGACATGGCCCTGCTGGTTAGCGCCTACCAGCCTAATCCGCAACAAACCCGGACCGGGCGCCGTTTGAACCCGCGCACGCAAACGCAGCAGACGCGGATTGGAGTCGTACGACAACGTGCCGCGAAAGCAGAAAACTTTATCGGTATTACATAGACGTTCGTTGCGGAACAGGTAATCTCGGGGGCCGGCAAGAGCACCGGTCACGAACAATAGCGCTGTTACGCCCAGCAATAGAGGCAGGTTCCCTCTCATTTACAACAATCATATGTCCCGTATTTTTCTTCTGTCTGCATATCAACCACCTTCTTTTTGCCGTTAGTTTGCAGCTAATAATAGCGGAATCGTAGCAGTAAGTTCGGCGTATAGGTTTACCTCAATAAATGGTAGTCCCCCAAATGAAACCACTTACGCGTAAAGATAAAATTGACCACTGATTCCGGTGACAGGCTGGTCACTTCG
>CAYTNO010000203.1:0-4540 GCA_964439125.1 uncultured Woeseiaceae bacterium
AAGACCGCATCGGAATTACTTGATAAATATTCGAGAAAAACCCATGAAGTCATTGATATCAATACTAATTATATCCTTACTGTTCCTGGCCGGTGCAAGTTGTGCCGAGGCCCCTGCGCGGCCGTACCCCTGTCAGGAGAATGAGCAGTTTGACGCAACCCTTTCGTGGCTTGTGGACAGCGCTGCCAGATGGCAGGGTAAGGCAATTCTTTGAAATATCGACCGACGATGGCGCGACCTGGGCAACCTGGTTTGACGGTTACTACACGCGCAAAGCGGTCGACGAGCGCAGCAACTAGGAGCTGAGTTGAGACAATATTCTGTAAGAAACGGGCTGCCCGCTGGCAATCCGATAGCAAACGTTCTCGTGGTCATTGCGGGCGCCTTGGCGATTGGCGTGTTCATTGTTCTGGGGTTCTTTGCGTTCGTTGCGCTAAGTGCCATTTTTATGGTCACGGCAGCCATCATTGGTGTGCGCGTGTGGTGGTTCAAACGCAAACTGCAAAAGGCTTCGCCGACGGGAACTGGCAGCGCCGGGCGCTCAACTGTGCATGGCGTGATCGAGGGCGAGTATCACGAGGTGCAAAAGGACCGCGACGAAACGTAGTCAAATTGCTCAAAACCTCGTAAAGTCGTTCCCCATGCGCAATAAGAACGATAAAGACCGGCGCCGCCGCCGGCGAAAACGCCGCACTCAGGTCATCATCATCTATACAGCCATCGCCATTGGATTGGCGTGGTTTTTTGAGTCGCAGGCGACGACCACGATCCTCTTTGTCCGTCACGCCGAAAAGGTTGCGGTTGAGGGCGATGACCCGAGCCTCAGCGAGGCAGGCAGGCTCCGCGTTGCGGAACTTACCCGACAACTGCTCGATGCCGATGTCGTGGCGGGCATAGACGCTATCTACGCGACGCCTTTCAAGCGAACTCAGGAAACCGTTCAACCGATTGCGGATGCTTTGAGCCTGCCGATCCGTACGTATGATGCCGACGATACCAACCACGTTCTCGACAAAATTCTAAGGAAGCACAAGGGCAAGATTATTCTTGTCGCAGGTCATAGCAACACGCTGCCGATTTTGATTGCCAATCTGGGCGCCAGCAAGAAAGTGCCGCGCATCGCCGAAGGCGAGTACGACAACATCTACATTGTGACCATTCCGTGGTTTGGAAAAACCAAGACTATACGTTTGAGGTATGGCGAGCCCTACGGATGATACGCGCAAAGTGACAGCGGAGATTAGCGGCTAGTTGTCGCTCGCGTCGCTGCGCATGCCAGCTGTTTCGCGAAGGATTATCGCTTTTTGAATAAATTCTTTGTGTCGGCCGATTCGGACATCGGCATTCACCGCATCCTTTATAAGTCGGTCCTGGCTGACCAGAAAGGTTGCGCGCCGAACACCCACGCCGAATGGACCGTCGACGTCATACATTTTGATTGCCGTTTTGTCGGTGTCACTCAACAAAACGAAGGGCAGTTGGTGTTTGTCGCGAAAGCGCGCGTGGCTGTCGACGTCCTGAGGGCTAATGCCAGCGACTCGCAGGCCGACAGCGACCAGGTCGCTGTGAATATCCCGGATATCACAGGCCTCTTTGGTGCAGCCAGGCGTAAAGTCTGCCGGGTAGAAATAGAGAACGAGCGGGCCGTCTTTCAAGAGGTCTGTCAACGACGTTTCGGTACCCGAATCGCTTTGCAAAACGAATTCGGGAGCTTTGGATCCTATCTCTAGCATCGCTCATCTCCTGGCGGGGGCGTTTGTTTTCTCGGTTATCTGCGGTAGTTTATAACCGGATTCCCTCAGAGCAATCCAGTGCAAGACACGATTATCTACATTGACGCAGGCAACCGACTGAATCTACAAAACCAGATTCGGCAAAAGCTGGTTGACGGCATACTCAACGGTTCGTTTCCTCCAGGCATGAAGTTGCCGTCAAGCCGGAAGCTCTCGCAGCAACTCAATGTCGCCAGAAACACAGTGGTTGCGGCCTACCAGCGACTCGTGTCGGACGGCTACCTCGTCAGTCGTCATCGCAGCGGAATCTTCGTTAGCCAGGAGTTGCTTGCGGCCCGAGTAGGGCATAGCGGCGACTCGTCACCGGCCGCTCAGGCAGAATCAAAGGCCTGGGCACAGCGCGTAAAGGCCATTCCCGCGCACTGGCGTGAAGCGCATGGCCAGCCAAACTGGCGGCACTATCCGTTTCCGTTCATCGACGGGAGATTCGACGCGACGTTGTTCCCTATTGCCGAGTGGCGGGAGGCAAATCGCCTGTCGCTGGGAGTCGCGGATGTCGGCGACTGGTCGACGGGCAGCGGCGACGCCGATGATCCGATGCTGATCGAAGAGGTACGCACGAAGATTCTGACGCGGCGCGGAATTCAGGCCGGATCTGACGAAATCCTCGTTACGATGGGCACGCAGAACAGCCTGTACATCATCAGCCAACTTCTGGCGGACGAGTCGACTCGTGCGGTTATGGAAGAGCCGGGCAACTACGAGATGCGCAACTTGCTGCACCTGCGAGGCGCAAACGTCATTGCACAGGAAGTTGACGACGAAGGATTGGTCGTTGACGATAATTTGAAGGGCGCCGGCGTTGTCTACGTGACGCCAAGCCACCAGATTCCAACTGCCGTGGCCATGTCTCTGGAGCGCAGGCAGGCGTTGATTCAAGCCGCATCGGACGATGATTTCCTGATTGTCGAAGATGATTACGAGTGTGAAACCAATTACATGGATCACCCGTTGCCCGCGTTGCGCAGCATGGATGTCGAAGGACGGGTGATTTACATCGCAAGTTTCTCGAATGCCCTGGCGCCCGGCGCAAGACTCGGTTTTATTGTCGCGAACCCTGGCTTTATTCGGCGTGCTCGACAGTTGCGGCGCAAGATACTCAACCACCCACCACTCAATAACCAGCGCACAGCGGCCTATTTTCTCTCGCTCGGCCATTACGACGCCCTGATGATGCGTCTCGGGAGAGTCTTTCGTGAGCGTCGTATGGCGCTGCGCGATGCACTCAACAACATGCGCGGAATTCCTCTGGAAATATCACCGGAAGTGGGTGGCACCACGTATTGGGTGCGGACACCGAAAGACTTCGATGTTGGCAACCTGACGAGAGAGGCAGAAAAGCACGGTATTTTGATTGAGCCGGTCGAGCAATACTACGCAGTGGCCGAAAACGCCGAAAATTGTTTCCGCATGGGCGTAACAAGCATTCCGCACGACAAAATCAGACCCGGTGTTGAGCAACTGATCAAGCTGCTTCGCGATCTCGTGAGAGGGCAGGTAGAGCAATTGGAGACGTCGTCTGGCAACTGGCTGACCGGTGATGAATTGCAGAGAACAATGGCCGGGGCAACAGTCTTGTATCGCGAGGTATATGGCGCACCCTGTACGATCGAGCACCTGCCGGACGGCGCAATGAACGGCCGGCTCGGCTTCGCAAATGAAGACCGGGACACCGGTCGCTGGCGGGTGGAGGGTGAGCAGCTCATGCGCAAATGGGATCGCTGGGTATATGGCGAAGAAACGGCTTATTACATTGTGATCGACGGCGACAAGATCAAGTATTTCAACGCCGACAAGCAGATTGTCGACTCTGCTTTCATTCGCCTCGCAGGGGATTAGCGATCATCTGGCCGGGGCGTTTGGCGCAATCTGGCGCAATATAGGATCCCAATCTGGACCTATCCATAGACCCGCACCACGGTTACGGTGCTTGGGAAGGGGGTAGCGAATGACAAATTTTGTGATTGCCGGTCTACAGCTTGAATCGGCTAACGGTAACAACGTCGATGCGATGCTCGTAGAGATCGAATCTGCGGTAAGGCAGTTTCCGTGGCTGGATATGGTGGTGCTTCCCGAACTCAACGCTTGCGCGGATAAAGCCTCCGCCGAATCCATGCCTGGGCCGGCCGAAGGCCGGTTTCGTGCAGTTGCCCGCGAACACGGGATCTGGCTGATTCCCGGATCCCTCTTCGAATCGGACTCCGGGAATGTCTATAACACCACGCCAGTCATTTCGCCTGACGGCAAGGTCGTCGCACGCTACCGCAAGCAGTTCCCATGGCTGCCGTATGAGGATGGTGTAACGCCGGGTGATGATTTCTGCGTGTTTGAAGTGCCCGGTGTTGGACGGTTCGGAATTTCAATCTGCTATGACATGTGGTTTCCAGAGACTATCCGCACTATGGCGTGGATGGGTGCGGAGGTGATCCTGCACCCGAGCCTGACCAGCACGATCGATCGTGACGTCGAATGCGCGATGATTCGGGCCCACAGTGCCCAAAATCAGGTGTACTTTTTCGACGTCAATGCAGCCGGCCCGGTTGGGCATGGCCAGTCGTGCATCGCCGGACCCGGTGGCGAGGTGATATATCAAGCAGGAAAAGGTAGAGAAATCATACCATTAAAACTTGATCTTGATTATTTACGCGAAGTTAGACACAACGGTTGGCACAACCTTGGGCAGCCGTTGAAAAGCTTTCGCGACAGCCGGGTGCAATTCCCACCGTATACCCAGGGCCACGACTCCG
>CAYTNO010000204.1:0-4521 GCA_964439125.1 uncultured Woeseiaceae bacterium
CTGGCATAGCCATTGCGGATTTATCTGAGGAAGACATCAGTGATGCCAACCAGCCGTTTTACAGAACGTAACGGATAGCGTTTAGCCGAATGGCGTCCGCACTGAATGCTAAACGCTGCCCGCTATACGCTACAAAATGTACGAACTAAGTGACACCATCGTAGCTGTCAGTTCTCCGACCTCAGATAAACGGGTGATCGTTCGCATAACCGGCCCCGAGACATTCGATATCTGCAGGGTGGGCTTTGGCCCACCGATCGAATCGCCAATCGGCGCCGGACCCCTCGAATCCGTCCGTAGTCAAGGCCCCTTTTCGGTCAAACATACCGATGTTGTGCATCAGTTTTTCGAGCGCACCCTCAAACTGCCAGCCATGATCAGTTGGGTAGTAGTAGTGAGGGGAGACGAATACCGGAATGTTGTTCGCTTTGGCTGCCTTGAACAATGATTCGATGTTTTCGACGGTGTTGTTGTCGGTCACGCTCTTGCCCACCACACCCCAAGTCACGCCTTTCGGGCTTAGAAAATCGTTTTGCGGATCGGTAATCAACAGGGCCGTACGGTTTGGTACAAGCTCGACGCCCGGGTCCGGTAGTTGCGCATTTGCATCGCTCGTCAATCCTGCTAGCGCCAGAACGACGGCGGTCAGTGTCAGTTGCGTTTTCATGTTCTTCTCCCATCCTGCGTAGAAATCAATGTCTAATTCGCCGTTCGCGGGCGGATATCGAAATATCGTTGGCACTCATGTCGCGCCGAGTCATGTAACCGTTCGCATCGAACTCCCAGTGTTCATTGCCGTGACGTCGATACCATTGGCCGGACTTGCTGTGTTGCCATTCGCACTCAAAGCGCACAGAAATTCGGTTGTCGGTGAAGGCCCAAAGCTCCTTCATCTGCCGGTAGTGCAATTCAATCGTCCATTTGCGCCTGAGGAAGTACTCGATCGCCGCTCGACCCTGAAATACTTCGTCCCTGCTTCGCCATACACAATTTGGCGAGATCGCTTGCGCGACTTCCCTTGGATCTCGCGTGTTCCACGTGTCCTCAGCGGCTTGTACTTTTGCTTGCGCTGTTTCACGGGTAAAAGGCGGAATTGGAAGTCGATCCATATCAGTAAGTCCTATAGCTGCCGTCGGCGGACGCGCCCGAATTGGTGCTGTTTTTCACGTTGTTTCTCCACTCAGAAGAGATAGTAAATCTAGGCCAAAATCATAGAGTGCGAAGATCTATGCACTGTTTTAGGCTTATTTATTCGCCTAGACAAACGACGATTTCTCACGCAGACTTAGAAAAACTAAGGTGACGCCATGCCCCGACGAATGTACCCTTTGAATGCGCTACGTGCGTTCGAAGCCTCCGCGCGCCAACTCAGCTTTGTGAGGGCATCGGAAGAGTTGTCCGTAACACCAGCGGCGGTCAGTCATCAGGTAAAGGGGTTGGAGGAGTACTTGGGCCAGCCTCTTTTCCGACGCCTGCCGCGCGGTCTGTTGCTGACGGAATCCGGACAGTTGTTGTTGTCCGAGTTGAGTGACGTGTTTCTCCGCCTGGACAGCGCAATGGAGCGAGTGATAGAAAGCGACTCGCGTGGAACGATCACCCTGAGTGTTGCCCCCACTTTCGCTGTCATGTGGTTGATACCGCGTCTACAGAAGTTCTATACGCTAAATCCGGACATCGACGTACGAATATCAACCAGCCTCGGTTTGATCGACTTTCAGCGCGACGACTATGACGCCGCGATCAGACTTGGCAGCGGAGAGTGGATTGGCCTGGAAGCGATCAAACTTTTCGACGAATCGGTAACACCGATGTGCAGCCCTCGTTTGCTTGAGGGGTCCGACTCGCTAATGACGCCGGACGATCTCAGTAAACACGTTCTACTTCACAACCATTCCATGGATTATGACCCTGACGCGCCTACCTGGCAGTCATGGTTGGAAGCTGCTGGCGCCAGCGGCGTGGATGCTTCACGTGGCACACACTTTAGTTTGCCCGACCACGGATTGCAGGCCAGCATTGATGGCGCCGGTGTCGTTTTGGGTTGGCGTTTTCTGGCGGCGAAAGACATCGAAGCCGGACGCGTTGTGGAGCCGTTCGACCTTGCCCTACCTCTTGGGTCCAGCTTCTACCTGGTCTATCCGGAAGCGCACTCGCTCAGGCCGAATATCGCGGCCTTCCGTGACTGGTTAGTGCAAGAGGTCCGAGAAAGTTAATTGGGGTCAGACCGAATTTCAGAATCGCAATATGCGAGTGGACCCCACTACTAAATCTTACACGCTGGATTGCGGGAGTTTTTCGAGCTGCTCCATTAGCGTTGACGGATGGCCTGCAGCAGAGTGACAAGCGCTGCTCAAGGCCGTAGATTAGCGTTTACGAATTTAATACTGCTCGTCTAAACAAGTGAGCGAATCATGAATGTGTTGAGTTTTGCGAGGCTGTTGATCACAACCGCTTTTTTGTTATGCGCGCTGTCGGTGCATGCCGATGCCATCCGCCAGACCAAGGGCGACCATTACGATGCCTTCCGACAACTGGACGTGGACCTGCCCACACCCAACGTGTATCGCACAGCCTCAGGTGCCCCAGGCGATCGATACTGGCAGCAAAAGGTAGATTACAAGATCAAGGTAGATCTGGACGAGACCGCCCGGCGTATTAACGCCAGTGAAACTGTTCGCTACACGAATAACTCCCCTGACACACTTCGCTATCTCTGGGTGCAACTGGATCAGAACCGGTTCAGCGAAAATTCCATCGCCCGGCGCTCGGAGACCGCCTTTGATGTGGGCGGCAGACGCAACCTTGCGGTGCAGGATGACGATGATGTCTTGAACTTTTCTGCCATCGCACGCCAGCAAGCCCTGGCAGACACGGTTTACGGTTACGACATCAAGGCCGTGGTGGATGAACGCGGCAAGGCTCTGAGTTTCACGGTGTTGGATACGATGATGCGGGTGGATTTGCCCGCTCCCCTGGCCAGTGGCAAGAGCACCAGTTTCAGCATCGATTTCGCGTTCAACATCATTAACGAGATCAGAGTATCCGGTCGTGGTGGTTACGACCACTTCGAAGAGAACAACACCGATATTTTTTTCCTGGCCCAGTGGTTCCCGCGCCTGGCGGCCTACACTGACTATGCTGGCTGGCAGCACAAGGCCTTCCTGGGACGTGGTGAGTTCACCCTGGAGTTTGGTGACTACGAGGTCGAGATTACCGTGCCTTCGGACCACATTGTGTCATCCACCGGGATTCTGCAGAACCCCGGCAAGGTACTAACCGCCGAGCAGCGCAATCGTCTCAATAAGGCGGAAACTGCCGAGCAGCCCATATTTATCGTGACTCCGGAAGAGGCTGCGGAGAACGAGAAGACTCCAAGCACAGAGCGTGTGACCTGGGTATTCAAGGCGGAGAACGTTCGCGACTTTGCCTGGGCAAGTTCCAACAAGTTTATCTGGGACGCCAAAGGTCACAAGCAACCGGGTGCCAAGCGGCCCCTGGTCATGGCCATGAGCTTCTACCCCAACGAAGCCGAGCCTATCTGGTCCAAGTACTCCACACAGGCCGTCTTGCACACCCTGGAAGTGTACTCACGATTCTCCTTTGACTATCCCTATCCCACTGCACAGTCGGTGAATGCCTGGGCCCGTGGTGGCATGGAATACCCGATGATTACCTTCAACGGCTACCGGCCCGAGAAGCTCGAGCCGGATGAGAACGATGAGGTGATTGAGGGTGCGCCAGATCTCACTTACTCACGGCGTGTGAAGTACGGCCTGGTCGGTGTGATCATCCATGAGATCGGGCATATCTATTTTCCCATGACCGTGAACTCGGACGAGCGGCAATGGACCTGGATGGATGAGGGTATCAACAGCTTTCTGGATTACGTGTCTGCACTTGAATGGGAGGAGAACTACCCTTCCTACGCGCCGCATACCAATGTGCTGGATTACATTCCCGATTACATGGTGGGGGATGAACAGGTACCGATCATGACGCAGTCAGATTCGGTGTTGAACCTGGGCGACAATGCCTACAGCAAGCCGACCGCCGCGCTGATCATCTTGCGCGAGACCGTTCTGGGCCGTGAACTGTTTGATTTTGCCTTCAAGGAATATTCACGCCGCTGGATGTTCAAGCGACCGACGCCGTCGGATTTCTTCCGCAGCATGGAGGACGCTTCCGGTGTGGACCTTGATTGGTTCTGGCGCGGTTGGTTCTATTCCACCGACCACGTGGACATCGCGATTTCCGATGTGCGCGAGTACAAGATCGCATCAATGGATCCGGATTTGGATTATCCCCTTGATAGTAAGGAATATGACGACAAGTATCCGGAGACCCTGGCCCAGATCAGCAACCGCGAGGAAGGACGCAAGACCTGGCTGCAGCGGCACCCGGAAGTGGCCGATCAGTACAACCAGAATGACCGGTTCAGCGTCAGTAACCAGAACCGAAACGACTACCAGGAATTCATCGAGTCGCTGGCCGACTGGCGGTTTCCCACGGCCAACGTGTTGT
>CAYTNO010000205.1:0-4481 GCA_964439125.1 uncultured Woeseiaceae bacterium
GTTGCCAAGGGGCAGAGACTGAGTGAAATGGCTCGCCGGCGTCTCGTACCATATTATCGCAGAGTTTTCATTGGAAAACCCCGTCCCAGAGACCGCCACCTGAATGACCAACAATAGCCAGGGATTCTCACGGTTCTACCGAGACGGAAATATCATCGAGAACTGCACCCGTTTCTTCATTGTAGGCAAAACTTACATTGCGAAACTCAACAAATCCCTTCGCGCGCTCAACAGTTTTGGTTCCGTTGTCGACTTCATCCGGTTCATCAATGACATCGAACAAGCTGCCTGCCGCTGCGACGCCGCGCTGCAAGGTCGCATTGACGTTTGTAATGCGTCTCACGGGCTGCAACATGAGCATCATCGCGCTGAAGAACGAAATGAACTGGCCGGGGCTGAGGTTACCGGCGACCGATTCCCGGCCAGCCATGTAGATGACGCCGGCGACTCCAAATCCAAAAATCGTCTGCGTAATCCCAACGCCCATTGAGCGCACCCGAATAAGCTTGAGATTTTGCCTCTTGTTGCGGCCGTCTACTTCCTCCAGGCGATTTTTCTCATATTCGTAGCCACCAAATATCTTGACGATACGATTACCGGCTACAGCTTCCTCGGTGACCTGCGTGACCTCGCCGATCGAATCCTGAATACGACCGCTATAGCGGCGAAAAGCGATGCCCAACACTCGCACCATGATTGCGACAACGGGAAATACAATGCCGACGAACGCGGCCAGCTTCGGGCTCTGCAACAGCATGACTCCGATCGCAGCAAACAGCGTCAGAATGTCACGCACCGCAATGGTCACGACACTGGTTACGGATTCGGCCACCATTTCGACGTTGTAGGTCATACGCGAGAGCAGTGGCCCAACACTGCGCTCCTCGAAGAAGCGCGTCGGCAGCGTCAGGAACTTGCGGAATACGTCGCGGCGCAGCGAGCTAATGACACTTCGGCCGATATAGCCGAGCGACGATTCAGTGGCAAACCCCGAGAGACCGCGGAGGGCGAAAATAGCAACAAAGGCGATCGGCATCCATCGAACCGTCTCGAGGTTTTTGGCGACAAGCGCTTCATCCATCAATGGTTCAAGCAGATAGACGAGACCGGCTTCGATAAACGCAGTCGTCGCCATGGCAATAACGGCAATGACTGCAACCAACTTGTGCGGTACAACATACCGCCACAGGCGCCCATACACGACGCGCACCCTGGGATCGTATTTCTGGCTCACGGTAATCTACTGACCCCAGTCGATATCACTCGGACTCCGTATCATTCACTGTTGCAATGCTTATTTGCACGAATCCAAGTCGGCCGGCCACGTCCATCGCCGTTACCACGTCCTGATGCCGTGCATTGGCATCGGCGCTGATCGTCAATGGCAAAGAATTGCTGCCGCCCGATACTTTTTGCAGAGCATTGCGGATCGTCTCGGGGCGGCTATTGATGAGCTCGCGCCCGTTAATCAGATAAACGCCCGTCTCGGTAATCATGATATCGATCTGCTCGGGCACTTCTTCGACGATGGAGGCGCTTTCTGCCGCTGGAAGGCTAATCGCAATTTGCGACTGCTTGACGAAACTCGTCGACACCATGAAGAAAATCAACAGCAGGAGAACAACGTCGATCAACGAGGTCATATTAACCTCGGGTTGCGTCCGAGGCCGCAGGTTAAGTTTCATCCCTTGCCCTTTTCCTGGCGGCGGTGGAGTGCTTCGACGAGTTTGATCGCCTCTTTCTCCATATCGACAACCAGGGTATCGACCCTGTTCCGATAATAGCGATAGCCAACCATGGCTGGAATGGCCACGGTCAGACCCGCTGCTGTCGTAATAAGCGCCTCTGCGATACCACCGGCAAGAACGGTCGGGTTACCAACACCGTGCGTTGTGATCGCAGCAAATACCTTGACCATGCCGATAACGGTACCGAGAAGACCCAGCAACGGTGACACCGCCGCAATCGTCCCGAGTGTTTCCAGATAGCGTTCGAGCTCATGCACAACATGGCGCCCCGTATCCTCGATGCTGTCTTTCATCACAGCGCGTTTGCGGTCACGGTTGATGAGACCAGCCGCCAGGATCTGTCCCAGCGCGGAACCCTGGTGCAGGCTCTGGATCTGCTTTTGATCAAGCTGGTCTTTTTTGACCCAGCCCCACACTTTGCTCGTCAGATCTTCCGGGATGACGCGCTTTTGCTGCAGCGTCCAGAATCTCTCGAGAATAATCCCCATCGCGATGATCGCGCAGAGAATGATGGGGGCCATCAACCAGCCGCCAGATTTGACTATCTCAACCATACAAGCTGACTCAGAGGAAAAATGGAATATACCGTTTATTCATGCCAGATTCGACGACGCTCGTGCCGGTATTCGATCACTTCCTCCATGCCCGAGCGCTCGCAGAGGCGAATACCGATGGCGCCGGAGGTCGATGTCTCCAAAACTCGGGCACCGACGCCGGCCCAACGTGCCACGACATCGTCTTTCGGGAAGCCCCAGCGGTTGCCGAAACCGGCTGACACAATGGCCAAATCTGGCGTCAATGCGCTGACGAAAGGCGCCGTTGAAGACGTTCGACTGCCGTGGTGAGGAATAACGACGGCATCAACGCCACCGAGCAAACCGTCACGGACGAGTTGCTGCTCTGCCGGCCGCTCGATATCGCCAGTGATCAACAGCTGATGATCGCCCGCGGCAACGCGCAAAACACAGGAGGCATCGTTACCGTCACGCAGCCCTTCCTTTGGGGGATAAATGAATGAAAATCCGATGCCGTCATACTCCCACTCGTCGCCCGCGTTACAAAAGGCCTGCCCCCGATCCTGCCCGCCTAGCGGTTCTCCAACCAACAACTCCGCAACATTGACACGGTTTAACACGGCCTCGACACCGCCTGAATGATCCAAATCCGAATGCGAGACAATGAGTTTGTCGACATCACTGATTCCCTTGCTCGCCAGGTACGGCAGGATCACGGCTTCCGCCGCGTTGCCGCCTCCCCTGAATGCCGGGCCGGTGTCGAATACGACTGTGTGTGCGTGCGTTTGCAGCACCACAGCCAGCCCTTGCCCAATGTCGAGCACATCAACCGCCACGCAACCATAGTCCGGGGGTGCTGGTTTGTGCAGTACAAGAGCGATGACGGCGATCAGCGCGAGACGGCGACCAGGCCAGCCAGGAGGCAAGATGACCCACAAAACTGGCAGAAACAGCAATAACCAGGCCGTTCCCATAACTGCCGACATCGTATGGCCAGCTCCGGGAAGCTCCGCCGCCATAACGATCAGGTTTTCAAGAAATTCCTGGCTCATCGCGGCAACGTGCAGCGCCGGGTCGCCGAGCACCTGAAATCGACCATCAAGAAGCAATCCGGCCAGTGTGAACGGCACGGTCACCAAGCTGAACACTGGTACCGCTATGAGGTTTACCACTGGCGCGACAAACGCGATGCGATCGAAGATCAGGACGGTTAACGGCAGCAGTCCGAGCAAAAGCACGCCCTGGACGATGCTCAACTGTCTGACCCCGGAGAGCAGTCGAGCTGCGAGCGTTCTGTCCGACCCATTTCCCAGACGTTGCGCCAGCCAAATGAGTACGAGCACGGCAGCGAAAGAAAGCATGAAGCCCGGCGCCATAGAAGCAATCGGTGAGAAAACTGCCACGACAATGCATGCCGTAGCGACGACCGTGAGCGGTTTTACCTGCCGCCGTCGCAAAACCGCAATGGCCACGAACGCTATCATCAGGCTCGCCCTGCGCGAGGGTATCGCCAGACCTGAAACAAACGCATATGACATGGCGATCAGTAGTGCAAACACCGTCGCCCGATTGTGATGACTACCGCCTCGAATAAGCAGCCCGCCGAACAAACTGGCGAGAACATAGCCACCGCCTGCCGCCAGCCCAATATGCAGCCCTGAGATCGCCATGAGATGGCTCGTCCCGGTACGCGCATATCGATCCCATTGTTGTGCCGTGATGAGGTGACGCGCACCCACTGAAATGGCAGCCAGTACGCCAGCCGACTCAGGGTTCAGCAAAGAGATGCGGTCAACAAACCGCTGCCGCACGCGATCGACAACGTCCAGATCACCCGACCGAATCAGGTGGTTTCGATGGCTGCCCACGACGTAACCCGTCGCTCCGACACGCTCGCGAAACAACCAGGCCTCATAGTCGAACACGCCGGGGTTCGAGCTGCCGCGAGGACGACGCAATCGCAATTCCATTTGCCAGACATCGCCAAGGCGCAGCTCGACGGGAGGCTGAAACCAGCTCAGGCGGATACGCGACGGCACATGCGCGGCATCCAGCGGCTCCGCCACGAAACTGACACCAGATCCACTCGCCGCCGGAAAATCAGCAATGCGTACGGCCGTCACGATACTATCGCCCGCATATTGCGGCTGCAGGCGCGAGTTCATTATCCCGTTCGCGGCCCAGCCGAAGAGCAACACGCCGGCGAAAAACCACAGGA
>CAYTNO010000206.1:0-4457 GCA_964439125.1 uncultured Woeseiaceae bacterium
GAAAACACAAGCATCGGAAAACAGCTTTATCAGCAACACGGAGCAGGCGGTTCGTTTCATGGTGCCGGCACTATTGGTACTCATGATAGTGCTGTTGGGCTACTCGATATCATCCGGATACTTCGGCGAAGGCCTGTCGTTCATGTTCTCTGCCGATTTTGACAAATTGAGCTGGGACAGTGTGCTTGCGGCGATGGGCCAGGCGTTCTTTACTCTTAGTATCGGCATGGGCGCTGTTATGGCCTACGGAGCCTACCTGCCGAAAGAGACCTCTATCTTCGGTGCATCTGCTACCGTCGCGATTGCAGATACGGTGATCGCGATTCTCGCCGGACTGGTGATTTTCCCTCTGGTTTTCGCCAATGGACTGGATCCGGCTGATGGCCCAGGGCTCGTCTTCATCACCTTGCCGTTGGCGTTTGGCCAAATGCAGGGTGGTGTCTTCTTCGCGACGGTGTTCTTCGTCTTGCTATCATTCGCTGCCTGGACGTCGGCAATCAGTTTGATGGAACCAGCTGTTGCCTGGGTTGTTGAAAAATTTAATCGTACTCGAGCTCAAGCGGCCGTGATGATCGGATTGCTGATCTGGGCATCCGGTTTCGGTACTGCGTTGTCGTTCAATGTTCTTGCTGATTTCAAGTTCTTACGCGGAACGATTTTCGATAACCTCGATTACCTGACAATCAATATCATGTTGCCGCTCGGTGGCGTACTGATTGTGGTATTTGCCGGTTGGGTGATGTGCCGAAACTCCACTTCAGATGAACTGGGAACCTCCGGTACCCTTTACAAGCTCTGGCGGGTGCTGGCGCGATTTGTCGCACCCATCGGGATTTTGTTTGTATTTCTTAAAGCCGTTGGTTTATTGCCGGACTTGTCCTGATCTCGTTACGAGTGTTGTTGAATAACGGTCATGCGTAGGGTCAATCGCAGCGCTTTGGTGCCGTACTCGGCGGAGCAAATGTTCGCGCTCGTCGAGGATGTGGAGGCATATCCATCGTTTTTGCCATGGTGCAACGACGTTGAAGTGCATTCTCGTGAGGGTGATGTTGTTGAGGTGACACTTGAGCTTCACAAAGGCAGCCTCAGCAAAAGATTCCGAACTCGTAATACCCTGAATCGCTGCGACGCGATGGATCTTGCGCTCATCGGTGGGCCATTCAGGCAATTATCGGGTGGCTGGAGGTTTCAGCAGCTTGGGGAAGAAGGCAGCAAAGTGGCTCTGAAACTTGAGTTCGAGTTCGACAGTCGCATGCTGGATATGGTGATCGGCGCGTATTTTGAGGATATCTGCAACAAACTTGTTGATGCGTTCACTCGGCGAGCCACCGTGATTTACGGCTGCGGGGATGCCAGTGTCTGACCGGATTGCTGTGGAGGTGGTGTTCGGTCGACCCGATGCACAAATACTTGTGGCTCTGTCGCTACAGCAAGGCTCGACTGTTGCTTCTGCAATTGCCAGCTCTGGCCTGGCTGAGAATTACCCTGACGAATCGTTTGCTGATTTGCCGGCCGGTATCTGGGGCCACATTGTCGAAAGAGAGTGCATCTTGAAAGATGGCGATCGCGTCGAGATTTACCGCCCGTTGCAGCTCGAGCCCAGAGAGTCGCGACGCCGACTGGCGCAACTGGGCCTAACGATGCGAGAGACAAAGCCTAAAGGGCGCGACGCTTAGAGGTCGGGGGCTAGTTCCTGTTCTTTGCGAATTACGCTAACGAGGTCATTCTCGAATTCCACGGAAACCCAGCGCTTGAAGGTCGCCTCTTCGCGGCCGATTTTGAGAAAATAAACGTAATCCCAGCGCGACTTGTGGAACGGATCGTCGATCATGGGCGTGCCCAGCAGGAATCGTATTTGGTTGCGCGTCATGCCGACTTCGACCTGGTCAAGATCTTCCTGCTCAATCAGGTTGCCCTGAGCAATATTGGATCTGTAGACGCAGCTGCTGGTAAGCGCCATCGTTGAGAAAATTAGAGCCAGAATAATTACGTTTCGCATAGTGTGTTCGCGTTCGACCATCGATTTGAGTAGGGTTTTCGTATCCGCAGATTGGGCATGGAGCTAGAGCCTAACTGCCAACTGCGTCATAATAGGCGCGAATCATACCTTCTAGCCCGACGGCGCAACAGCCGTAATCACATTCCCGCAAAGAGACACAGTTCATGGAGCAACGTAAGGAACTACGCAAAGCAGGTCTAAAGGTCACGCTGCCCCGCCTCAAGATCCTGGAAATCTTTGAAAAATCCAAGCTCAGGCATCTGAGTGCGGAAGACATGTACAAGGAGTTGCTCGATTCCGGCGAGGATATCGGCCTGGCCACCGTATATAGGGTGTTGACGCAATTCGAGGCGGCCGGGCTGGTAACGCGGCACAATTTTGAAGGTGGTCATTCAATATTTGAACTCGATGACGGCGAGCACCACGATCATATGGTCTGTGTCGAATCGGGCGAAGTCATTGAGTTTTTCAGTGAAGAGATCGAGGTTCTGCAGCGAGCCATGGCGAAAGAGCACGGATTCGAGCTGCTCGATCACAACCTTGTCCTTTACGTGCGCCCCCTGCCAGATTCATCCGAAGACGAATAGCCTAAGCACGTTTTTGCGCCGCTCCTGATAACATTTCGGCGGCGTGATCGATGGTTTTCCGGGTGATATCGACACCGCCCAGCATTCGTGCCAGCTCCTGTATGCGTTCTTCCTTGCTGAGGATCTGAACGCCCGTTCGGGTTGCCTTGCCGTCGGTAACTTTGCTGATGCGAAAGTGCTGATCGGCGAGACTAGCCACTTGCGGAAGGTGTGTGACGCACAGGACTTGCCGGTTGGCACCGAGTTCGCGCAGACGGTGGCCGACCATTTCGGCAACGCGACCGCCGACGCCGCTATCAACTTCGTCAAAGACCATTGTTGGAATGGCGCTGCCATCGCTTGCAATAACCTGGATAGCGAGACTCATTCGCGACAGCTCACCACCCGATGCTACCCGGGACAACGGCATGGGTTCCTGGCCTGGGTTGGCGCTGATCAGGAAGTTAATCTCGTCGATACCCCATGGCTTGACGTCACTCTCTGCAAGTGGTGACAGCCGCACCTCGAAAACGCCTCCGGGCATGCCTAGCCCTGACATGGCTCCGGTGACGGCTGTCGAGAACCTGGTGGCAGCAGTTTTTCGAGCCGCGGACAGCGATTTGGCGAGTTTGTGGTACGCCGCATTCGCTTCAACGACTTGTGATTCGAGCTCTTTGCCACGCTCTTCTGCATGGCTGAGTTCATCGTGTTCCTGGCGCAGCTTGCTGCAGAGTTCCTGTAATTCGTCCGCTGTTGTTCGATGTTTACGCGCAACGGACTGGAGCGCATCGAGCCTCTCCTCGACCCAATCCCGGCGGGATGGATCCATGTCGATCGACTCGCTGTAGCGCTGCAGTGCGTCGCTGGCTTCGGCCACCTGGATGCTCGCGCTTTCGAGCAATTCGAGGACAGGGGCGAGTGTGTCGTCGAATTCGATCAGCGCTCCGACCGAGCGGCTGGTTTCCGCCAGAAAGTTGTTGGCGTTGCCAGTGTCATCCTCCGACAGCCTGCCAAGTGCCGTTGCTATACCGTCAGCTAAAGCGCCGCTGTTTCTTAATTTTTGCCGCTCTGTGAGCAAATCTGCAGCTTCGTTCTGCTTAACGTCAAGTGCGTCCAGTTCCTGCAATTGAAACTCAAGCAGATCCAGACGTGATGCGCGATCTGCATTGGCCGTCAGTAATGTATCAAGCCGATCCTGCAAAGATCGCCACTGCTCAAAAGCAGTTTCGGTAGCACGGCGCTTATCCAGCAACTCGCCAAAAAAATCGAGCAAGTCTCGCTGCACAGGACGACGACCCAATGACTGATGGAAATGTTGGCCGTGAATGTCGAGTAGTAGTTCGCCGAGAGATTTGAGCTGCTGCATCGTGACCGTATTGCCGTTGATGAACGCCCGGGAGCGTCCGTCCGCGTTGATGACCCGTCGCAGCAGGCACTCATCGTCCTGATCGAGTGCTTGCTCATCCAGCCAGGCGCGAACCTCGGCGAGGGCAGATATATCAAATTCAGCGCTGAATTCGGCTCGTGCTGCGCCGCTGCGGACTAGCTGGCTGCTGCCGCGCTCGCCAAGGACGAGTGCAACAGCATCTACGAGAATGGACTTGCCTGCGCCGGTTTCACCCGTGAGCACCGTCATACCGGGCTCGAACTCGACGCTGATCTGGTCGACGATCGCGAAATCACGCACTTGTAAGCTGGTTAACACCGCTTAGTGAGCCGTCGTGTTACGTCTGCGATTGTCGCGGCCCCAGAGCAACTTGGATCGCAAAATGCCATAAAAGTCGTATCCGGGCGGGTGGATCAAACGAATTCGTTTTTCAGCTGCGTTAATCCTGAGTTTGCCATCTGCATAAATAGGCCCGAGCGAATGTCCGTCGACCGATATGTCAGCC
>CAYTNO010000207.1:0-4456 GCA_964439125.1 uncultured Woeseiaceae bacterium
CACTAAAAAGGGCCGCTGATAGCGGCCCTTCAATGGTCAGCCGATGGGGGGGGGGTTACCTGCTGACCTGTTCCAACGCCTTGTTGACACGATCGTACGCGCGTTTGCTGACCTTAGTCATGCTAGCCTGATACTTGTTTCGTACCACTTCGCCATCTTTCGCCAACTCATCGAACTTCGCATCGAAATCCGATCGAACCTGCGAAATCAAACCAACAACCTGTGAAACCAGGCCGATGCCGGCCAGGAATGCCTTGTCGGCGATAAGTATGGGTTGACCGATGGGCGATTCCTCGAGTTGTTCGAGCACCGATTTCTTCGCTACCTTCTTCCTGATTACTCTCTTTTTGCGTGCAACTGTCTTCTTGGCTGCCGCTGCCTTTTTGCTTACGACTGCCTTTTTACTGACGACTGCCTTTTCGATTGCGGCTGCCTTCTCACTGACTTCTGTTTTCAAACTGGTTTCTGTCATTGCGTCCATCTTTCTTCTCCTGAATCTCAATTAATGCTATTGGAAAGACCTGGGGTGATCACACTAATACGCACCTACCCCTTCTTGCCGGTAGCCTTCTTTTTGGCTTTGCGCTTGGCCGCAGCTGGCGCCTTGCGTTTCGCCGGGGTCTGTTTTCCGTCGACTGCTGCAAGGACTTTATCGAGTTTGCGGCTCAGCTTGTCTAAATCACGCTTGGTCGGAACACCGAGTCGCTCGACAGCGGCTCCGACTCGCGAGTCAAAAACGCTGTAGAGTTTGTCTAGTTGGGATGCGTCGCGAATATGCTCGATAAGCCCGCTCGCTTTCGCCTCCGTTTCGTCTGTCATATCGCTAATAGCACCCTGAACCTCATCGATGAGCGCCTGTGTCTTTTTCGTGGCCTTCTTGCGAAATGCCTCGCCGGTTTCGACAAGGGTGTCGAAAGTTTTCGAGCCAATCTCTTTGGCATTTGACAATGCGCCGAGACCGGCCAGAAATACGTGCTCCAACTCACCGCCAGCCGCGGCTGATTTCGAACTGCTGGCTTTCTGTTTTGATTTGGCTTTCTTCTGTGTCATGGTGAACCCTTTCTGGCTTGCCGTTACCTCAATGCGAAGATCGTAGCGGCAAAAGCTAGGGTAATCACACTAATCCGGGCTGCAAACTGATGAGGCATCGTGCGAATTAGTAAGGGGCATGATCTTGGCGTCGATGAGGCAAAACGCCGCGTCGATACCATTTCTGGCGAGCTGAACGAGAAATTCGGGCTGGCATCCAGTTGGGACGGCGATGATATGCACCTGAAAGGCAATCACCTCTCCGGCCACATCGCGGTAGCGGAACAGAGCATCGAAATTTACCTCAGGTTGGGTCTCTCCCTGGTCCTTTTCGAACGCCGCATTCGAGCCGGTATCGAGGAGGCTATAGCTCATCACCTCCCCTGACCCTAATTGCTACACACCCCCGGCCGTTCCGATGTATCATTATTAGTTGGCGGGAGGAATAGCATGTTGCCGCATCACGACGTCGTCGCCGAGATACTGAATCTGCCCGATGGGCCGCAGATTGGCGCGTTTTTTGACTTCGACGGAACTCTAATCTCGGGCTACTCAGCCTTCGCGTTTATCGAAGAACAGATCAAGCGTGGCCACCTGTCGCCACGCGAACTCGCAGAGCTCGTTGGGGCGATGGCCAGTTTCGGTCTCGGCAATATGGGCTTTGCAGCCATGATGTTGGCGGCGTCACAATTCTTACGCGGTATTCGCGAAGACAGCTACGCGGCTTTTGGCCACGAGCTGTTTGGGTCCCATATTGCGCGTCAAATCTACCCCGAGTCACGCGCCCTGGTGCAGGCGCATCTGCGCAAGGGGCACACGGTCGCTATCATTTCATCGGCGACGATCTACCAGGTCAAGCCAGCCGCTGACGACCTTAATATCGAACACGTGCTGTGTACCGAGCTTGAGATAGAAAAAGGTTTGTTCACCGGTGCTGTGGTGCGGCCAACCTGTTTCGGACCAGGCAAGGTACGGGCCGCTGAGACGCTCGCCGAGAAACATGGCGTCAATCTCGACGCCAGTTTTTTCTACTCGGACAGCGACGACGATATCCTGCTGCTCGAACGCGTTGGTAATCCCAGGCCGCTAAACCCGAACAACAGGCTGCTCGCACTCGCCGAAAAATACGGCTGGCCCGTGCGTAAATTTGGCAGCCGGGGCAATACTCAGGTTACCGACTGGATTCGATCACTGATGATGCCGGTAAGCCTCGTTGGTTCGGTGCTCGCCGGAATACCAATCTGGGCACTGACCGGGTCCAAGCGCGATGCGTTGAATTTCTCTATTTCCTTGTTTGCCGACACGGCGAGCGCAATCATCGGGCTCAACCTGAAGATCAAAGGCGAGCAGCATTTATGGTCACACCGGCCCGCTGTCTTCATATTTAACCACCAGAGCAATGTCGATCTCGTCATCGTAACTCGCTTATTGCGTCGTGATATCACAGGCGTAGGCAAGCGCGAGATCCGGGATATGCCGATCGTCGGACGTGTAATGGAGGCGGCCGGCATCGTACTAATCGACCGTCAGGACACGGCCGCCGCTATTGAGGAAATGACAGCACTGGTCGACGTCATGCGCGTCGAAGGCAAGTCCGTCGCCATGTCGCCCGAAGGAACTCGCGCAATTTCGCCAAAACTCGCGCAATTCAAGAAAGGCGCGTTTCACCTTGCGATGCAGGCTGGCGTGCCGATCGTGCCGATCGTGATTCATAACTCGGTCGACGTGCAACCCAAAGGCGATATGCTTTATCACCCGGGAACAGTTGAAGTCGAGATTTTGCCACCTGTGGAAACGAACACATGGACGGTCGATAAGATCAATGAACATGTTGCCGACGTCAGACTTTTGTACCTGAAGGCGCTGAACCAGGTAGCTGACCTCAATGTCGTCGAGTTCGCGGAAAAACGCGAGGCTCCGAAAACCCAAAGCCCCGCAAAACGCAAGACGCGCAATGCCGGCGATTCTGCAGCCAGTTCGGACTAGTACGCTATGGATCAGTTAAACCCACAGGACGCTCAGTTTCTGTACATGGAATCAGACAATAATCTGACACATGTAACGTCGATTGTAATCATGGATCCGACAACCGTTCCCGGTGGCAAAACTGTGCGCTTCAAGGAAATATTGTCGCATGTCGAGGGGCGCGTACACATGAGCCCGCTGTTTCGGCGCCGACTCGTGCGCGTACCGCTGGAACTCGATTTTCCGTACTGGGTAGACGATGAGCATTTCGACCTGGAAAGTCATGTGCGCCACAGTCGCCTGCCTGAACCAAGCGACTGGCGTCAGTTTTGCATTCACATGGCGCGCTATCACTCGCGGCCAATCGACATGCGACGGCCGCTATGGGAAATGCTAGTCCTCGAGGGTCTCGACAATATCAGCTGGTTACCCAAGGGCAGCTACGCAATTGCGACAAAAGTCCACCATGCGGCTGTCGATGGAGCGTCAATCGTCAGTTTCTTCAGTGCACTGGCCGATATCGATAATAAAGGAACACCAGCGGTTCCGCTGAATACGGCGAAGCTCTGCCGCAGCCCGGAACCCAGTTTGCTGGATATGGGTGTTCGCGCCGCGTGGCATACGCTCCGCTCACCGATTGGCATCATCGACGGTGTCATGCGCTCAGCGCCAAATCTATATCGACTCGCACAAAGCGCATTGAGCTCTCGGAGCGAAGAAAAGTACTCCGTGCCCGATACGCAGTTCAATTGCCCCACAACCCCCCATAAAGTATTCGATGCAACCGCATTTCCGTTGGCGGATCTGAAAGCTGTTCGCAAGGCAGTCCCTGATTGCACGATTAACGATGTCGTGTTGACTGTTTGCGGTGGCGCATTGCGCGACTATTTGCAGCATCATGACGAGCTGCCAGAAAACCCACTGATTGCATGGGTGCCAATCAACTCGCGCCAAAAGGGCGTAACGATTCAGGATCGTCCCGGCAATGACATCAAGTCGATGACGGTTCCGATTTTTACGAATATCGAGGATCCGATTGAGCGTCTGCAATGCGTACAACACGCAACACAACGTAGCAAGGCGGCAAAATCCGGCGTCTCCGCACGTCTGATGACAGATCTAAGTAAACACGTTCCTGCCGCAACCCAGGTCGCGGCGGGTCGACTTGTGCTGCGAGCAGGGTTGGCCGCTCGAATGTGCAACCTGTTTGTTTCGAATGTACCGGGACCGCAGGAAACTTTGTACATGAATGGTGCCCGGCAGGTGGCGACCTACGGAATGGCACCACTTACCGATGGTATGGGTCTGTTTATCGCTACGCCCAGTTACAATGGAAAGATCACTTTCTGCGTTACATCCACACGGGACGCGTTGCCGGATATCCATTTTTTCGTGACCTGTATCGAAAAGGCGATGGCCGAGCTGAAGCGTGCAGCCAAGCCAGTCACGCCAGTCAAGCCAG
>CAYTNO010000208.1:0-4445 GCA_964439125.1 uncultured Woeseiaceae bacterium
ATTTCGTCGACGCTCGCGTCGATGAGCTACTGGATGATGAATACATCAAGTTGCGGGCACAGGAAATCAACCCGGATGAGATTTCGATGGATGTCGGTGCGGGGACCGGTCTCGAAGCACACGACACCACGCATTATTCCATCCTCGACAAATGGGGTAACGCGGTATCGAACACATACACACTGAACCTGGGATTCGGCAGCGGCGTCGTTGTTGAAGGAGCCGGGTTCCTTCTAAACAATGAAATGGATGATTTCAGTGTGAAGCCAGGAGTGCCGAACGCCTTCGGTGTGGTCGGCAACGAGGCTAACGAGATTCAACCGGGCAAGCGAATGCTGTCGTCGATGACGCCAACGATACTCCTCAAGGATGACAAGGTAGCAATGGTTGTCGGTACACCCGGAGGATCGACGATTTTCACATCCGTTTTTCAGACAATTCTGAATATTATCGACTTCGACATGACACCTGACGACGCGACGGGTGCTACCCGCTTTCACCATCAGCTTTTGCCTCCTGACATGATCTATTTTGGCGCGATCCGGCCGTTGTCGGAGGAAACGATTTCCGCGCTGGGCGATCGCGGCTACAGGGTAAGCCCACGCAGGTTCGGCGATGTCCAGGTTATTTATGACGACGGTGCCACTGTCAGAGCGGCATCGGACCCGAGAAACCGTGGCGAATCGCGAGTTATCGACTCAAATTCGAACGATGTGAATTAGCCGCATCCGGCGCTTGTCTATTGCGGTAGCCGCTTGGCGATGGATAGAAAATTCGCGATCAAAGCCTTGCCGGCGCTGCCGGAGCTTTCCGGGTGAAATTGAACACCGTAGACGGGTCGCTCCGGGTGCACCATGGCTTCATTGAAGCAATGTGACGAAGTTGCCAGGTGAATGAAATCGCGTGGCAATGTGATCTCCTCGGTGTGATCCTGCTGAAAATCATCTTCGCCCGAGAGCCCCGCGAACAGTGGCTCGTCCTGCAGAATTTCCATGCGCCGCAGATCACGGTCTTCTTTGCCGATCGAAACCTCAGCTCCATACAGCAAGCCAATGACCTGGTGGCCGAAGCAAATGCCAAGAACCGGTAGCCGCAGTGCCCGCAAGACGTCGAAATCTGCCAGAAAACCTGTTCCGGTCTTGCAAATGAGCGCAGGGTTGCCGCTAATGATGATCGCTGCCGGAAGGTCGGAGACAATTTCTGGCAATTGATGTGGAGAAATGACGTCAGGTCTGGCGCCAAGGCTTTCAAGTACGCCGGCAATGGTCGGCACCTTGCTGCTGCCGCAGTCAACTACTACCACTCTTGGGCTGGTCTCGGTCACCTGATCTTCTTGATGGAATACATCTTTTCCAGGTAGGTGAATTTCTGCGACATGTGCATGGGACTTAGAGGCGTAACCGAAACGCCATTGAGCACGCCCTCGTGGAAGTTACCGTCCTCATCCGTCCAGCCGGAACCTGACGAGTCATGGATGACGTAGGGCTGGTTATCCACGGTTCCCAGGTACAGCATGACATGGCCGGTGGAGTAGATCAGGTCACCAACATCGGCAGAGGCGAGCGCCTGCAGCTTTTCTTCGGTAGTGCCATCCGCTGAGAAGCGAATGTTTTCACCAATCGGGCTGTTGCCCTGCTGTGCGGAGTTGCGCGGCAGAAATATTCCAACGGTCTTATAAACCTCCGATACCAGTCCGGTGCAGTCGCGCGCGTTGTATGAATGGCCCCAGCCGTAACGTTCCCCGAGAAATTTGAAAGCTTGCTGGATGATGTTCCTGCGCGTGTATGGCAGGTGGCCCAGGTGGACATCCTGGCCGCGGGCGATCAGCGCAGTTCTGAATTCGAGCTCGCCGCTCTCGTTACTGACCGGAAGCTGTACCGCGTAACTGGCTGTTGGGCTTTGACCGTCGACGTCGTCTGACAACGTGTCCGGGTCTGCCAGTGACAGGCGCACACCCATGTCGAGCTGAAGCTCGGAAATCGCAGCTGCATGCGGATTGAAGTTCGTTGTCACCTTGCTGCCGGTTGCGACGAGAAAGCGCGCTGCATTTTTGTACGCGACGATTTTCGGCCGCGATCCAATAACGATCTTGTCTTTCTGAACCCATGCAGCATAGTTAAATGACTGGACGAAGTACCAGAGGCCGTCTTTGCTTTCGTGAAGTATGGCAACAGCGTTCGCCGGGAACAGGCCGTTTTCCTGAAAGCGATCCACATCAAACGTTTCCTGCGATTTGAAAACAACGTCTTCCGTTGGCCAGGTACGCATGTCGGCGCGCTGCAAAACCATGCCAAACCGGATCGGAACGATATCCGGCAGATCATTCAGGTTCAGGTCCAACGTGTAAAGCGTGTAGTCCGCGTCCGTTAGTTTGCCGCCATCGCGGTAGAAGAGGTCTTTGTCGTAGGGCTTGCTAATCGACCGGATGATGCCCGCGACTTCTTCACCTGACAGCTGCTCAGGGTAGCTGGCAAGGTCGACCAGGTTAGGGTCGTTGGCGAAGGCAAACGTATTGAACGTGTCTATCTCGTCCTGATCCTTCAGGACTTTTTCGCATGCGTCTGTTCTGTTTACCCAATAATCCGCTGAAAGATGCACTTAACGCTGCCCTCGAGCTCAGGAAGAAGCCACCTTGTCGAAGCTAAGCATTGCCAGCTCACTGATGCTCTCAATGCCGAGGCCGGGCGCATCCGAAATGGATATCTCGGCACCGTCAAACGTCACGCCGCCAGTCACCGGGTTGATAGTGGCCAATGACGGCGCATCGAGGTCGACGAGCGTAATGCTGTTTGCTTTGGCGACCGCTACGTGTGCGGCTGCCGAAACGCCAATACTGGTTTCGAGCATGCAGCCCATCATGCATTTGACGCCATAGAGCACGGCAATATCAGCAATCTTGATCGCATTTGAGATGCCACCCGTTTTCATTAACTTGATATTGATCATGTCGGCGCCGCGCATTTGAATCAGGTCAATTACCTGTTTCGCGCCGAACGTACTTTCGTCTGCCATAACCGGCGTTGACACGCGCTCTGTCACGTACTTCATGCCTTCAATATCGTCGCCGCGAACTGGCTGTTCTATAAACTCGAGAACAATGCCGCTGCCCTCGAGTTCACGCAACGCTGTGACCGTTTGTTTTGGCGTCCACCCCTGGTTGGCATCCAGGCGAATCAGCACGCGGTCGCTGACAGCAGCATGAATGGCTTTGACGCGTTCGATATCCAGCCGCAAGTCCTTGCCAACTTTTATTTTCAGGGCCTCGAAGCCGTTATCGACGGCGTCGTTGGCATCCTCGACCATCTTATCGATGGAATCGACGCTAATCGTCAGGTCCGTCGACAGCACCGGTTCGCCGCCACCGAGCGTCTTGTACAGCGGCATACCGAAGGACTGCGCGAACAGATCGTAAACCGCAATTTCGACCGCTGCCTTTGCGCTGTAATTGTTGAACATCGAAGCTTGAATTAGATCGACGATGTGGTTGAGGTTCTGGATGTCCTCACCCTTGATGGCCGGCAAGATGATCGTGCGGATCGCTTCAATGATTGACCCGTGAGTCTCACCGGTAATAACGGCCGTCGCTGGCGCGCTACCAAAGCCTCTGTGTCCTGTGTCGGTCTCGAGGATGACGACCACGTCTTCCATTTTGTTCACGGTGCGCAGCGCGGTCTTGAAGGGCGCCTTTAGCGGCACGCTCAGTTTGCCCAGTTCGAAGTCTGTGATTTTCATTTCTTCGTCCGTTGTTCTGTTCTTACTAACAAAATCTATGCCTGTTCGGCCGGGTCGAGATCTGCTTCGGAGCCTGGATCAGGGTCAGGCGCTGCTTCGGGCTCGTCGTCGATGTGCAGTAGTTCGTCGAGTTGATCGGGGTAGTACTTATCGATCAGGGCGTAGAGGACCGCAACGGTCTCCGTCGTCGCCTCGCTGGTCACCCTGGAAGGCCGGAAGTGCATTTGAAATGCTCGGAGCACATCTTGTGTCTGTTGATCGAGTAACCCGGTTACTTCAATTCCGTAGCCGTACGCTTTGAGCGCGGACTGGACGTTAGCAAGAGGCATCGCCTGCTGCGTGAATTGCTCCCAATAGCGAATGACCGTTTCGTCGTCGTACCAGGCGCCATAGCCAAGGCGGTACAGGCGCTGCCATGGGAAACGCGGGCCCGGATCGATCTTGCGATCGGGGGCGATGTCCGCGTGACCGATTATGTGGGTCGGCGGAACGTCGGGATGGCGCTGCTTTATTTCGCCGAGCAGGTCGACCAGCAGCGCTATCTGCGAGTCGGCGAAGTCGGGAAAGAAACAGATACGTCGCGCTGGTTGAACCGCTCCCTCATCAACTACCGTGCTGCGGTGACAGTAGGTCTGATTGACCAGCTCAATGCCGATGGACTGGTCGTTGAGGCCGTTTTTTCCAGCCCAGTGGCTGACTCCCGCGTGCCAGGC